>NZ_KV830563.1:0-992 GCF_001836795.1 Neisseria sp. HMSC061H08
ATTTCGCGCTGTTTGATCATGTCGGCCCTTAACGGTACTCCTGATAATTCATAACTTTTGAAATTTGCCGTCTTATCGATGTACCCTTTCATGGTGCTGTAAAGCTGCTCGGGTTTGGACAGGCGTGCCGTAGTTTGCGTATCCAGAGTTTTGGCACTGATTGCTGTGCCTGTTGTTGCATTATAGTAATCGAATACTTTGAAATTTCTCGGTAGTCTTGCATCAATAGGTAACCCCTTACCGACATAATCCTCCCAAGGCATTCCCTGTCCTTCAATCCCCTTGCCCCACTTGATACCGACTTTGGATTGGGGCAGGACATTTCGCTGTACGTCAGCAATTTTCGGAGTCGAGGAAGTTTTCACACCTGTTGCCAAGCCTCCCAATTTGCGTGTAATCAGCGTTTCCAATCCCCATATGGCTAGATTTTTCGCATCAGATACTAACGGAGATTCGTATTCTATTGGTGTACCCAAAGATAGGACAACTTTTTTACCAAAATTGGACTGGTAAGTGCCAAACAATTGCCGACTTCCTTCTGAGGCCTGTGTATAACCACCGGTCACACCTGTCGCCGCAATAAGTCCACCGCCAACACAGCCAA
Organism: Neisseria sp. HMSC061H08; assembly: GCF_001836795.1. Classification (NCBI taxonomy): domain Bacteria; kingdom Pseudomonadati; phylum Pseudomonadota; class Betaproteobacteria; order Neisseriales; family Neisseriaceae; genus Neisseria; species Neisseria sp. HMSC061H08. Next base: position 605 of record NZ_KV830563.1, read on the forward strand.
GCCCGGTACTGCACAGACCTACGCCTGCAGCACCCGAACCGACAACAGTCGTTGCACCCAATCCCATATTGCCTGCCCCCTTAATTTTGGTGGCAGCCCGGTCGTAACTGCTGCGTATATCGTTCAGTCTATTCCAGTTTCCATATTCAAATGCACCCGTCCGCATCAATATATTTTTTTCCGCCACAAACTGTTTACCGGCATCTTGAAGTTTTTTTAGTCCTTTATAAAGAGGGTCGAAGTCAGGTACGCCTTCCGCGCACCGGGTTAATGCACATGCAGCGGCTTTTAGGCGGTACTGTTCTTCAGCCGATCTGCCTTTTGACAGTTTGTTAAGGATTTGTGTTTCTTTCGGATGCAGCTGCCTATTGTTCCAATCGACATTCGC
>NZ_KV830564.1:0-27007 GCF_001836795.1 Neisseria sp. HMSC061H08
CACCTTTGTCGCCGGTTGCGCCAGTAGCGCCGTCTTTACCATCTTTACCGTTTTTACCGTCTTTAACGATGGTAGTAGTTACTGAGCCATCACTTTCATTAGTAATAGTGATGGTATGAGTACCGTCTTTGTTATCTACAACTTTACCAGTGACGCCGCTGCCAGTTGCACCGGTATCGCCAGTATCACCCTTATCACCTTTAGGACCAGCAGGACCGGTATCACCTTTTTCGCCTTTAGGACCAGTCGCACCAGTAGCGCCGGTTGCACCAGTAGAACCGCCACCGATTACGCTCAGAGTGTACTCGTTAGTGCCGTTTGAGGTCATTGTCAAACCGTTACCAGCGATCAGTTTCAGAGTGTTATTGGCATTTGATTTAGGATCGTATTTGTAAGTACCTTCAGCTGGTGAGCTACCGCTGCCATTGTGGCCTGTGAATACAAACGGATTCAGGTTTTCGATGCGGTTTGCTACGGCAAACAATTGAGAGCCGTTGATTGCATCGGTAGAAGTTGAAGAGATACGACCTGCGGCAACGTTTTGGATTTGACGTTCGTTACCTGCAGAACCTACAGACAATACTGCGCCATTGCCCAAACCGCTGGTTGCACCTGCGAAGCCGCTGTAAGTGTAGCTGCCAACAGTAGCAGTGTTAGTAGGTACGAAGTTGCTGGTTGTAGAACCGTTACCCAAAGCTACGCTGTTTTCGATAGTAGATTTAGCTTCAGTACCCAAAGCCAGAGTGTTTTTAGCTGTTGCTTGAGCACCGTTACCCAGGGCAGTTGCATATTCACCGCCATTAGCTTGAGCACCACGGCCCAATGCAATTGCTTGTTTAGAAGCAGCGTTACTTTGTACGCCCAAAGCTACTGAGTATTTACCAGTTGCTGTAGCAGCAGGACCGAATGCTGCAGCAGAAGTACCGTCAGCTACGGAACCACGACCGATTGCTACGTCAGAACCTTGTTTGGCTTGAGCGTCGCCACCCAATGCTACCGCGCCGTTTGCCAGAGCTTTAGAGCGCTCACCGATGGCTGTTGCTACGATACCGGTTGCTTGAGCTTCTGTACCGATTGCCATTGCCGAACCGGCATTATTTACTACGCCGTCGCCATCAGCGCCAGTAGAAGTACCGTCAGCTGTAGCAGAATGACCTACGGCAACGTCAGCAGCTTGCTTAGCAGTTGCACCGTTACCTTGAGCGATAGAGTTATTGCCAGCAGCTTTAGATTGAGTACCCAAAGCGATAGAGTTGTTACCGATTGCTTTAGCAGCAGAACCTGCTTTATTACCGAAATTACCATCCATCGCACCGCCAATAGCTACAGAATTTTCACCTGTTGCTTGAGCAGATGCACCACCAGCAAATGAGCCTGTGCCATTAGCTTGAGACAATACGCCGATAGCGGTACCACGTGCAGCAGTTGATTCAGCATAAGCACCGATACCAATTGCGTTATCGCCTCTAGAAACTGATTTAGTACCGACAGCAATGGAGTTATTGTTAGACGCAGTGGCAGTTTGACCCACAGCAATAGAGTTAGACTGAGCAGCAGTAGCGTTAGAACCTACAGCAATTGCAGCTTCTTTATTGGCTTGCGCATATGGACCAACTGCAACTGTCAGATTACCTTCTGCTTTTGTATATGAACCAACGCCGACAGCTTGAATACCTGACGCATTTGCGCTAGTACCTGCTGCAATCGCGTGGTCTTGGCTTGCCACAGTATCTTTACCGACAGCAATAGCATTGGTCCAAGCACCATGAGCGTTGTTACCAATAGCGATAGAATCTTGTTTTTCAGCGTTTGCATGCGTACCTACAGCAACTGCAGCAGCATTTGCATTGGAGTTATCACCAATAGCTGTTGCAAATTGTGCACCAGCATTTGCACGGTTACCGAATGCACTTGCGGAGTCTTGAGTAGCAGTTGCACGGTTACCTACTGCAGTCGCACGAATTTGAGTTGCTTGGGCTACATTACCGATTGCAACAGAAGCTTCACCACTTGCAACAGAGCTTACACCCATTGCAGTCGATGCACCGCCGGTTGCGATATTGTTATTACCTACTGCCAATGCTGCGTTTGCAGTCGCAGTATTGTTCGCACCGTAAGCGATAGTGCCATCTTGACTGCTGGCAGTATTTTGATAACCCACTACAACAGAGTTGACACCAACGTTTCTGTTAGAACCGTTGTAAGTACCATCAGGAGTAATGTCTACTGCACTACCTCCCAATCTTACAGCGGCCTCTACTCCGCTAGATGCCATCAAAGCACCTGCAGCAACCACCGCAGCAGCTACGGCTTTACGCTTGTCAGAAGCGGATTTTTTGCCGTGTGCATGGCTGATTTCGGAAACCGCGGTCCATGTCTGGGTCGCGTGGTTCCAAATGACTTTAAAGACTTTATTCATATCGATTTTCCTGTAAGGGGTTTGATTTCTTTTGGGACGTGTTGCTCGGCTGTAAACCGCTTGTCCACACATTTGCCGCATTTCAGAGTCTCCCCTTTATGCGGTTTCATGCCGTAATCTCCTGTATGCAATTCCCGTGCCAAAAGTCTCCACTCGGCCGAATAACAGCTAAAAGCCTGTTTTATGGGATTTTATGCTGATACATTTTGGGAAGCTTGTGAAGTTTGGGAAACGATGTGCCGTTTTTTGTCAGCTTGTTTCTTAACCAGTCACTTTTTGTCAGCTTCTTTCAATGCATTCGGAATCCTTGTCCAAATTTTATATGCGTTTGGTTTTACAAATCAACTCTTCCGATAAAGTGTTATTTTTTCGCCCTCAACGGTCATGCTGGTTAGATTTACTTGTTGCTTTTTTTAAACGCTTTTTATAATTATATGATTTTTTTTGAATTTTTAACCAATAATGATTATTAAATAATATGTTAACAGGATAGTTATTTTAGTGATAGATTTAGATGTCAGCTTTTATTTAGAGAATTAATGAGATTTGTATCGAAGATCGGTTTAAACCGTGTGATGGGTTTATATCGCCTGTTTTCAGACGGCCTTTGACGTTTTCTAACATAGCAAACAGCGGGAAAATGACACGAATTTATGCGCTATTGAGCCGATGGGCAGCGTTAAAAAGACAAGTGTAAAACTTGCCTTTACGTTTGGGATTTGTTTGTTCTCTATTGTAGAAAACTGTGTTGTTTTTTCAGACGGCCTACCAACGGAATGTTTGGGTCACGCCTGCGGAAGCGCCGTTGTTGCCGGCATAGCCATAGCCGCCGGTATGGCTGGAGGCGCAGGCGGTGAGTGTGGCGAGGGTGAGAATGAGGAGGATGTGTTTCATATTTTTTCTCTGAGTGGGTTGGTTTTAGACTTGTGTGGCGTTGTGTTGCCGTATTAATCGGACGGACTGGGGCTTGGTTGCTTTGTCCTGATTTACAGTTAGTCCGCTAAATTGTTTGATGATTGAAGAAGGCCGTCTGAAAACGGGTTTCATGATATTGAAACTTTGTTTTCAGACGGCCTTTATTTTATATCAGCTTATTAGTGGCGGAAATGGCGGATGCCGGTTACGACCATGGCGATGCCGTGTTCGTCCGCTGCGTCAAAGACTTCTTGGTCGCGCATGGAGCCTGCCGGATGGATGATGGCTTTGATGCCCTGCTCGGCAATGACATCTACGCCGTCGCGGAATGGGAAGAAGGCATCGGAAGCGGCACATGCGCCGTTGAGGTCGAGATTGGCATCTTGCGCTTTGCGGGCGGCGATGCGGGTGCTGTCCACGCGGCTCATTTGGCCTGCGCCGATGCCGTAGGTTTGACCGCCTTTACCGAAGACGATGGCGTTGGATTTGACGTATTTTGCGACGTTCCAGACAAACATCAGGTCGTTCCATTCTTGCTCGGTCGGTTGGCGTTTGGAGACGACTTTCAAATCGGCGCGGTTGAGGCGGTGGATGTCGGGGGTTTGTACCAATAGTCCGCCGCCGACGCGTTTGAGTTCAAAGCGGTTGGCACCTGATTCGAGCGGCACTTCCAATACGCGCACGTTTTTCTTGGCAGCGGCGATTTCGAGGGCTTCGGCGGTGAACTTCGGCGCCATGAGGACTTCCATAAATTGGTTGTCGGTAATTTGTTTGACGGTTTCGCCGTCCACTTCGCGGTTGAAGGCGATGATGCCGCCGAATGCGCTGGTGGTGTCGGTGGCGTAGGCGAGTTTGTAGGCGGTCAAGGTATCGGCTGCAACGGCAACGCCGCACGGATTGGCGTGTTTCACGATCACACAGGCTGGCGCGTCAAAGGATTTGACGGCTTCCCAAGCGGCATCGGAATCGGCGATGTTGTTGTAAGACAATTCTTTGCCTTGCAGCTGTTTGTAGGCGGAAAGGCTGCCTGCGGCGGGGTAAATATCGCGGTAGAACGCGGCGCGTTGGTGCGGATTTTCGCCGTAGCGCATGTCTTGCACTTTAATCCAGCTTTGGTTGAACTGGCTTGGGAATTCGCCGATTTGGGGCTGGCCGCTCAAGACGTCGTCTGAAAGCGAGGTCAGGTAGTTGGAAATCATGCCGTCGTATTGGGCGGTGTGGCTGAATGCTTTGCGTGAGAGGTTGAAACGGGTTTTGTCGCTCAATGCGCCGTGGTTGGCTTCGAGTTCGGCGGCGATGGCCGGGAAATCGGCGGTGTCGGTAACGATGGCGACGTGTTTCCAGTTTTTCGCGGCGGAGCGCACCATGGTCGGGCCGCCGATGTCGATGTTTTCAATCGCGTCTTCCAGTGTGCAGTTTGGTTTGGCGATGGTGGCGGCGAAGGGGTAAAGGTTGACGCACACGAGGTCGATGTTGCCGATGCCGTGTTCTTCCATCTTGGCGACGTGTTCGTCCAAATCGCGACGGCCGAGGATGCCGCCGTGGATTTTCGGATGCAGGGTTTTCACGCGGCCGTCGAGCATTTCGGGAAAACCGGTATAGTCGGCAACTTCGATAACGGGAACGCCTGCATCAGCCAAGAGCTTTGCTGTACCGCCGGTAGAGAGGATTTCAACACCGAGCTTGGTCAGGGTTTGGGCAAATTCGACTGCGCCTGTCTTGTCGGATAGGCTGATCAGGGCGCGTTTGATGGAAGACATTTGGATTTCCTTTGTTGAAGGTTTAATCGATATGGGATGAATTTTCAGGGCGGTATTATCCCCCAGTTTCGCATTTTTGGCAGTAGGTTTTTACAAATATTGTTAACAATTTTATTGTAAAAGGCCGTCTGAAACTTGGTTTCAGACGGCCTTTTGCTTTTGCCTATTTAAATCCCATTTTCTTAGCCACCCATACTGCGCCTGCCATGCCTGCGCATAAGGGCATGAGTAAGGCAATGGGGGCGTAGGTAAGCTGGCATTTGTGCGCGGCAAGCGGTCGGTTGTAATACTTGGCAATGATTGCCTGTACGGCGGTTTTGTCGTTATCGGAGGCAGCCGACGCCAAGATAGGGCAGGCAAGCAAAAGCAGGGAAATAATGCGTTTCATGGAAATTTTCCCAAAATGTTTGATTGAAAATGATACTGCTGACTTGGGGCCGTCTGAAACCGTTTTCAGACGGCCTTTTTGTGTTTGTTGCTCACACGCGTCAGCATACCGGCGACAAAAGTGGACGCAATAACGACGGTAATGCCCATCGCAGACAGGGTACTTAAATGTTCGCCCAAAATTAACACCGCCATGATAACGCCGATGACGGGCTCAAGCGAAATCAGCAGGCCGGAGACGTTGGCAGGGACTGTGTTCATGCCTTTGTTCCACAACAGGTAGGCAAGCCAACTACAGCCAATCCCCATATACAAAATCGACAGCGTACCGCCCCATGACCAATTGATTTGATAGCTGTCTGCCAACACCAGCGAAAACGGCAGACACAACACCGCCGCCACCGCCATGGAAGCTGCGGTAAATGCAGGCGCACCGATACGGACAATCATCTGCTGGCTCGGACGTATTACGCCTGCAAAACCGAATCCTGCAAGCAAAATCAGCAGACAGCCGAACCAATCAATCGTACCGCCCTCTTCTGCACCACCCATTACCATCATGCCCACGCCGGCAAACGCCACTGCGCAGCAAATCCAGTGGTAAAGTTTGGCTTTGTCGTTGAAGAAGAAATGACCGACAAAGACGACCAGCAAAGGCTCCAACCCGACCATGGTAACTGCGCTGGCAGCGGATGTATATTTCAAACCGATAAACTGGAGCATCAAAACGACAACGTAGTTGACAAAGGAAATCCACAACAACGGCTTCCATTCGCTCCGCGGAATCCTGCCCAAATGACGGCGGCACGACGGCAGCACCATCAATGCGGCAATCAACAATCGCGCCTCAACCATCAGCGTCGGGTCGAGCATCTCATAGGAATACTTGGCAGCGATAAACGAGCTGCCCCAGATTAACAGTGCGAGTATTTGGTAAAGCATGGTTCAACTCATGGTAAAAAAATTAATCGTTTCTTCTCTGGTTTTCAGACGGCATGAAGCCTTTTCAAGCTGTTTTTATTTTGATTGTGTCAGCGAATCCAAAAATATCTAAGCAATGGATAAATGACATGGCCGGCTCTTTCATGATAGATAGGCAGCAATGCACCCTATTCCTCTCTATTACAACAAACCATGCTGCTGCAGCTTTTTACGCAGGGTATTGCGGTTTAACCCCAAAATGGCCGCCGCTTTAGATTGGTTGCCGCCGCATTGTTCCATCACGCAAATCAGCATCGGCTTTTCGACTTGGTGCAACACCATATCGTACACGCCACAAGGTTCTGTGCCATCTAAGTCTTTGAAGTATTGTCGTAAGTTTTGTTCAATACATTGCGCGATATCAGTAGTCGTTTGATTCATCGTGATGTCTTTCTTTGAGTTTGTTTTTAAATAGATTTATTTTTAGATAATGAGGCCGTCTGAAACCCTTTAGCCTTCCCGATAGCGGCATACCCAACGGTCGGTTTTTTCTGGAAGCGTCTCAAGATAGGCGGCAAGGGTATCGTATTGTGCTGCGGCGCTGTCCAAGCGGTTGATTTCCCGGCGTGTTTGTTCGCCTTCGGGCATTTCGTCGATGTACCAGCCGATGTGTTTTCGGGCGATGCGTACTCCGGCAATTTCTCCATAAAATTCATGCATGGCGCGGATGTGGTTCAAAATGGTGGCGTTGCATTCTGCCAAGCTCAAGGCCGGCGGCAAAACGCCGTGTTCGGCGTAATGTTTTAAATCACGGAAAAGCCACGGCCTGCCTTGTGCGCCGCGCCCTATCATGATGCCGTCGGCGGCGGTTTGCTTGAGGACGGCGGCGGCTTTTTGCGGCGAAGTAATATCGCCGTTGACCCAAACGGGGATATTCAGACGGCCTTTAGTTTCGGCAATCAGTTCGTAACGCGCTTCGCCTTTGTACATCTGCGTGCGGGTGCGGCCATGGATGGCAAGGGCTGCAATGCCTGATTCTTCGGCGATTTTGGCAATGGTTGGCAAGTTTTGATGTTCGTCGTGCCAGCCCAAACGGGTTTTGAGGGTAACGGGTACGTCCACCGCGTTGACAACGGCTTCCAAGATTTCGCCAACCAAAGGCTCGTTTTGCATCAACGCGCTGCCTGCCTGCACATTGCAGACTTTTTTGGCCGGACAGCCCATGTTGATGTCGATAACCTGCGCGCCTAAGCCGACGTTATACCGCGCGGCTTCCGCCATCTGCTGCGGATCGCTGCCGGCAATCTGGACGGCCACCACTCCGCCCTCGCCTTCAAAATCGCTGCGGCGCAAGGTTTTTTTGGTATGGCGCAAGGTCGGATCGCTGGTCAGCATTTCGCATACTGCCCACCCTGCGCCAAACTCGCGGCAAATCCGGCGGAACGGTTTGTCCGTAATGCCTGCCATGGGGGCGAGTGCGATGGGGTTGTCAATGAAATAGCCGCCGATGTGCATGATGTGTGCGCCAAATTGAAAGGGCTGAAATTGTACAATTTTTAAGCAACTTTTCCAATCGTATTTACATGTTGCACAATGAAAAAGGCCGTCTGAAACTGAGTTTCAGACGGCCTTTTTCAGACATAACATTTAAATAAACAGCATGACAACCATCTGCACTGCGACCTGAATCATTTCGATAATCGGCCAAATCAGTTTGGCCAGCAGGCCGGTAAACAACAGGATCAGGATAATCCATGTGCCGTATGGCTCGATTTTACGGAACTGCATGGACTGTTTGGCATTGAGAAAGGTATCGAGAAAAATACCGCCGTCCCAAGGCAAAATCGGAATCAGGCTGAATGCGACCCAAATCGAGTTCACCATCACGCCGTAACCGGCCATCTGCACCAACGGCGCTTGATAAGACTCGGGCACATACGCTGAAAATACGACGACAAAGCCCCAGAAGAACGCCAAAATCAGATTGGCTATCGGGCCTGAAATCGACACCCAACGCCACGCGCGGCGCGGATCGCGGAAATTGCGCGAATCGATGGGCATAGGACGCGCCCAGCCGAACAGAAAACTGCCTATCATCAGACACACCAGCGGCACGACAATCGTACCGACAGGGTCAATGTGCGGCAGCGGATTGATGGTCAAACGCCCGAACTGCTCGCCGGTATGGTCGCCCCAATACCGCGCCGTATAACCGCGTGCCACTTCGCGCACGGTAATGGCCAACAACACGGGCAATACTGCCAGCAAAAATACGCCTAAATCAAAATTTGCAAACATGGTTTTCCTTATCAAACATGCCGTCTGAAAACAAAAATATCCTTAAATATCCTTTCAGACGGCCTGAGGCTTTAATCTTCCTGTTTTTTGTCCGAACCGAAAAGCTCTTTCAGCTCTCGCCAAGTAATGCCTTTACCTTGCGGATTCAATTTGAAGACTGGTTTGCCGTAATTGCTGTACACGTTGTCGCCGATAATATTGATGGCCTTATGTGTGCCGTTGATTTGCATATACATACGGGAAGCCAAAATACGGCCTTTGCGGTCAAGATAATAGTCGACAACAGGATTGTTACCGGATATACGCTGGAAGCTAAGTGGCTGGTTATCACTTATGCTGACAAACATACTGAAAAATTCCCGCGCATTTTTATAATCTTCTTCTGTTGACCCTGGTTGAGGCGTTTTCTGTAATTTCGACAATTCTTCATCAAAAGCCTTAGCCATTGCCTTCATTACGACAGAATCATACTCCGGTTTCATGACATGACGTACACGATAGCGTGCATGATTTGCCTTACCAAAGGCATCCATTTCTTTAAATACATATGCATCGGCAGGCATAGCCTTATTGGCACTCAAAAAAGTACGTACTCCCGCCTCTGCAATATGATCAAAAGGCATACGTTTCGAATCACCGATTTCTTTCAAACTCAATTTTAAAGGTTCTTTGATTAAACGTTTGCCGATTTTCTCATCGGTGTACGCATTAACAATGGCAGACACGCTGGCAGGCGGATCAACATAGACTTCCCATTTTGCCGCATCCAGTTTCATAGGAAGTTTGATACTAAGTTTTTCATTGTGGTTGTTGATGGCCAATTCAGGAATCATCTCAAACTGACGCGTTGATAGGTCAACAGCTACCTCATAATTCAGATGAACCCCTTCTATATAACTGGATATGGCAGGATATTTATCCAGATAATCAACGGCAACTTGTGCGATATTGCCGTCCGGTAAGGCATCAAGCATTGCATTGCGGAACTCAGCCTCTTCTCGTTCAGAAAACTCCTGCTTCAAAGCAGCGTCGTCTTCTTGAGCAACCTCCATAGAGGCTGCCGCCTCCCCCTCTTTGGCTTTGGCATCCTCTGCTTTCGCTTCGGTTTTCTTTTCCACCTTTTCATCTGCCAATACAGCTTCAGCCAATGGGCTGATATATACTTGAGAGCTGCCTGTGATGTTAAAGCTGTGGTCTTCTTTTAAAATACGGTCATTGGAAATCGACATGACCTCGTGCGCGGTTTTGTGATCCAAATTACTGCACGCGCTCAAACCAAATGCTGCAGCAATGGCCAAACCAATTATCTTATTCATTTTGTCCAACCTTTTTGATCAAATGATTTCGTTAGCACAATTTAACACAAGGCACCGATTCCATAAAGGCTTCAAATAGCATAATTCATTGCTTCTCGCTATTATGGCAAATCAGAATACCCTAGCCAATTCAAATCTAAAGGCCGTCTGAAACTTCAAATCCAGTTTCAGACGGCCTTTGATTTCCTATTTAAAATGTTTCAGCTGTTTTACAGGCTGTAATACATTTCAAATTCCAGCGGGTGCGGCGCCATGCGGATACGGCGGACATCTTCCTCTTTAAAGGCGATGTAGCTGTCGATCCAGTCTTTGCTGAACACGCCGCCGCGCAGGAGGAATTCATGGTCGGCTTTAAGAGCAGCCAGTGCTTCTTCCAAAGAAGCGCAAACGGTAGGCACCAATGCATCTTCTTCCGGTGGCAGGTCGTACAGGTTTTTATCGGCAGGATCGCCCGGATGGATTTTGTTTTGAATACCGTCCAAACCGGCCATCAACAAAGCGGCAAATGCCAAGTATGGGTTGGCGGTTGGATCAGGGAAACGCGCTTCGATACGGCGTGCTTTGCTGCTGTTCACAGACGGAATGCGGATGGAAGCGGAACGGTTTTTGGCAGAGTATGCCAGTTTGGTCGGCGCTTCAAAGTGCGGCACGAGGCGTTTGTAGGAGTTGGTGGACGGATTGGTAATCGCGTTCAGGGCTTTGGCGTGTTTGATGATGCCGCCGATGTAATAAAGGGCAGTATCGGACAAACCGGCATAGCCGTCGCCTGAGAACAGGTTTTGACCGTCTTTCCAAATGGATTGGTGAACGTGCATACCGCTGCCGTTGTCACCCATAATCGGTTTGGGCATGAAGGTGGCGGTTTTGCCGAAGTTGTGGGCGACATTTTGAATCACGTATTTCATGTCTTGGGTTTGGTCGGCACGTTTAACCAAAGTAGCAAAACGGGTACCGATTTCCATTTGGCTGCCGGTACCGACTTCACTGTGGTGCACTTCTACTTCGATGCCGAGTTCTTCCAAAACATTGACCATGGCAGAACGCAGGTCTTGGCCGCAGTCAATCGGCGCAACAGGTGCGTAACCGCCTTTGACGGTCGGGCGATGGCCGGTGTTTTGACCGTCCATGTGCAGGCCACTTGACCATGCGCCGCTTTCGGAAGTGATTTCGTAACGGGTTTTGTGCATGTCGGTTTCAAATTCTACGCCGTCGAAGACGAAGAATTCAGGCTCGGGGCCGAAATAGGCGGTGTCGCCGATACCGGAAGATTTCAAGTAAGCTTCGGCGCGGCGTGCGATAGAGCGAGGGTCGCGATCGTAGCCTTGACCGTCGGCCGGGTCGATAACGTCGCAGGTAAAGACAACGGTGGTATCGTCGTAGAAAGGATCGACGAAGGCCGTAGACGCATCGGGACGCAACTGCATATCGGAAGCCTGAATACCTTTCCAACCGCCGATGGACGAACCGTCAAACGCTTGACCGTTTTCAAACCATTCTTCGGGATCGTCGAGGACGATGCGGGCGGGGATGGTAAAGTGGTGCTGCTTGCCTTTGGTATCGGTAAAGCGCAAATCTACGAAGCGGGCTTCGCTTTCTTCAATCAGTTTTACAGCGTCTTTGATGGACATCTTCAGCTCCTGAGGGAATGGGTTTAAGTTGTTATTCTACCACGGTAAGGCCGTCTGAAATACATCAGGGCACCCGTTTTTACGCAATGAAATATAGTTTCAGACGACAAGATTGTCAACAATATGCTTTGGTTTGTCTGTTCAAAAGCGGAATGCCCGCCCTTTTGTCCGAATGCCGACAAAACAGATGCCGTCTGAAAGCAGTTCAGACGGCATCTGTTGTTTGGTTTAAAACGGTCAGCGAGGATAGCGGTTGCAGACAAATTTGTACATACTCTCTCCAACCGTACCTGGAATAACATAATCCCATTCAGCATAGGATGGTGTCTCAGAACCGATAGAGTTTCCCGATTTGGAATACACCGTTGCCGTCAAAATCCTATAACGTTGACCACTGCAATCCATTTCATTCAACATTCTAAATATATTATAAAATTTTCCATTGACATGCTTTTGCGGCTTGGCGAACCTTGTTTCAAACCATGCTCTGTTACTCGTACGGCTGTCTGCATCACCAAATGTGACATCATTGTTACTGTCATTATCTACCCTCACCCAATCCGCCGCCACCGCCGGCGTTGCCAACCCTAATGCAAATACTGCCAAGCACAACACCTTTTTCATGTCCGACCCTTTCGTCCTTGTCAACAAAATAAAGTTAAATTGTAAAAAAAAACGACTTTTTGTCAAGAAACAAACATTCCATCATGCTACCTGACAACCGTTTCAGACGGCATCGTTTCCATCTGTACGCCACCGTTATAAAATAGCCGTCCCGTCTTTTGGAACACGACCATGACTACCCTCCCCCGTTACGCCGTTTTCGGCAATCCCGTTGCACACAGTAAATCGCCGCAAATCCATCAGCAGTTTGCGCTGCAAGAAGGCGCGGCCATCGAATATGAGCGCATTTGTGCCGAAATCGGTGGCTTTGCCGAGGCCGTTGCGGCGTTTCGTGCCGAGGGCGGGCAAGGTGCGAATGTAACCGTCCCGTTCAAGCAGGAAGCTTTTGCGCTGGCGGACGAGCATTCCGACCGCGCTTTGGTGGCCGGCGCGGTCAATACGCTGGTGTGGTTGGAAGACGGTAGAATACGCGGCGACAATACCGACGGTATCGGCTTGGCTAACGACATCACACAGGTCAAAAACATTGCCATTGAGGGCAAAACCATTTTGCTTTTGGGTGCAGGCGGCGCGGTGCGCGGCGTGATTCCGGTTTTGAAAGAACACCGCCCTGCCCGTATTATCATTGCCAACCGTACCCACGCCAAAGCCGAGGAATTGGCGCAGCTTTTCGGCATTGAAGCCGTCCCGATGGCGGATTTGAACGGCGGTTTTGATATCATCATCAACGGCACGTCCGGCGGCTTGAGCGGTCAGCTTCCTGCCGTCAATCCTGAAATTTTCCGCGACTGCCGCCTTGCCTACGATATGGTTTACGGCGACGCGGCGCAGGCGTTTTTGAACTTTGCCCAAAGCAACGGTGCAGCCGAAGTTTCAGACGGCCTGGGCATGCTGGTCGGTCAGGCTGCCGCCTCCTATCATATTTGGCGCGGATTTATGCCCGATATCCGCCCTGTTATCGAATACATGAAAGCCCTGTAACCATGTTCCGCATCATCAAATGGCTGATTGCCCTGCCCATCGGCATCTTCATTTTCTTCAACGCTTATGTGTACGGCAACATCATTACCTACCGCGCCGTCGCGCCCAGCAAAACCGCCTTCATGTCCATGCGCATGAGCCAGTTTGCGAAAGAAGGCCGCGATGTCGAACTTGATTACCGCTGGGTGCCGTACGACCAAATCTCCGTCAACCTCAAAAAAGCCCTGATTGCTTCCGAAGACGCCAATTTTGCCGAACACAGCGGCTTTGACTGGAACGGCATCAAATACGCCATGAAACGCAATAAGCAAAGCGGCGAAGTCAAAGCCGGTGGTTCGACCATCAGCCAGCAGCTGGCGAAAAACCTGTTTCTCAACGAAAGCCGCAGCTACATCCGCAAAGGCGAAGAAGCTGCGATTACGGCGATGATGGAAGCTGTTACCGACAAAGACCGCATTTTTGAGCTGTATCTGAACTCAATCGAATGGCACTACGGCGTATTCGGCGCGGAAGCGGCATCCCAGTATTTCTATAAGAAACCTGCCTCCGCCCTCACCCGCCAACAAGCCGCCAAACTCACGGCGCGCGTTCCGGCTCCGCTGTTTTACGCAGACCATCCTAAGAGCAAACGGATGCACAACAAAACCAATATCATCCTGCGCCGCATGGGTTCGGCAGAATTGCCCGAAAGCGATATGGATTAATTAAAGAGGCCGTCTGAACATTTCAGACGGCCTTTGTTTTTAGGCTTTCTCTTCCGGCTCCGGTACGTCAAACACTTGGCGCAGGTAAGCGAGGAAGGTGTTGTTGGTGGTCATGGTTTTGCCCGGGGAGTCGGAGAGTTTGGCAACGGATTGGCCGTTGCACTCGACGAGCTTCAAGACAATGTTCAAAGGCGTGTGTCCCAAATCGTTGGTCAGGTTGGTACCGATACCGAAACTGGTTTTGAAACGGTCTTTGAAGTATTGGTGCAACGCCCATGAACGCTCAATATCGAGGCCGTCTGAAAAGGTCAGCATTTTGGTACGGCTGTCGATTTTGAGTTTTTTGTAATGTTCGTATGCTTTGTCGCCCCAAACATAAGGATCGCCGCTGTCGTGGCGCAGGCCGTCGAAGAGTTTGGCGAAGTACAGGTCGAAGTCGCGCAAGAAGGCATCCATGCCGACTACGTCGGTCAGGGCGATGCCGAGGTCGCCGCGGTATTCGTGTACCCAGCTTTCCAACGCAGCTTTTTGGAAATTGCGCAAACGTACGTCCAAGGCTTGGAAGGCTTGGAGGAACTCGTGCGCCATGGTGCCGATGGGTGTGATGCCGAGTTTTTTGGCCAGATAAACGTTGCTGGTACCGCGCACGATATCGGGAGCTGCTTCCAGCAAGGTACGGATAACGTGTTCCTGCCATGCGAGGGTGTAGCGGCGGCGCGTGCCGAAATCGGAAATCAGGAACGGCGGATCATTCGGATTTTGCGTAGCTGCAATCTCTTTCAGCTGTTGCGCTTTGGCCTGCAAACGGCGCTCGCCTTCTTCGATGACGGCAGGCGTTTCCAAGCGGCGGAAATAGAGTTCGTTGACGATGGCAAGAATGAAAATCTCAAAGAACATCGCCTGTATCATCGGGCCTTCGATGCGGATGTTCAGACGGCCTTGATCGTCAGGGCTGACTTGGACGAAGCGGCGTTGGAGTTGGAAAAGTTCGAGATAATCGACAAAATCGCTTTTGATAAAACGCAGGCTGCGCAGATAGGCAAGTTCATCATGGGTAAAGCGCAGCTGGCACAAGGAGTCGAGTTCGCGTTCCAAGTCTTCTTGAATATCGGCCAGCGGATACACCATCTCTTTGTTGCGGCAGCGGAATTCGTAAAGGCTGTGGGTTTGCGGGAATTGGTGCAACACGACTTGCAGCATGGTGAATTTGTACAGGTCGGTATCAAGCAAGGATTGGATAATGGGCTGATGAGCAGACATAAGCTTTCTCTGAGTAAACGTGGGCGTTGAGGTATCAATTTTAATGGAAAAGGCCGTCTGAAAGAAACCTTATTCAGACGGCCTTTATCTTATTAATCCAGCTGCGCTACGGAAACCGGCAAAGAACGGATGGTAGACAACATCGTGCTGGCATCTTTTTGCTGTTTGCGGAACGCGGCCATATTGGTCGGAGTCAACTTCGGCGTCGGCAGGGCGACGGTAGTCGGGTTGACCGGCTGGCCGTTGACACGCGCTTCGTAGTGCAGGTGCGGACCGGTAGAGCGGCCGGTTGTACCGACAAAACCAATTACTTCGCCGGCACGGACTCTGCCGTCGGCAGGGCTGAACGCGCTCATATGGCCGTACAGGGTTTCCACACCGTTGGCATGGCGAATCATCACGGTATTACCGTAGCCGCCTTTCCAACCTTTGAAAATCACTTCGCCGTCGGCAGCAGCCTTAATAGGCGTACCGGTCGGTGCGGCATAGTCGATACCGGTGTGCATACGGACGGTATGCAGAACCGGGTGGACACGATAGCCAAACGGGGAAGAAATGCGCGTGTATGCAACAGGCTCGGTATTAAAGCCTTCTTTTTGTTGCAGGGACTTACCGTTTTGGTCGTAGTAGCTACCGCTTTCTTCGTCGCCTTTGCCTTGGCTGTAATAATAGGCTTGATAAGTTTTGCCGTCTTTAACCACTTCAGCTGCCAAAATATCGCCGACCGCCATTTGCTGGCCGCGGAAATACATGCTGTTGTACAAAAGACGCACGGTATCGCCTTCGCCCAAGTCGCTCATATTGAACGAATCGGCAAAGATTTCTTTGAGCTGGATATACACTTCGGAAGGAATTTCGGCACGGAGCATATCGCCGATAGCAGAAGTACGGATTTGCACGGAGCGCAGGGTCGGCATGGTTTTCATGTCGATTTCGGCATTGGAGATGCGCCATTTGCCTTTGACTTTTTCCAAAGCCACCAAGTTGCGTTCCAATTCTTCATCGGTAAAGAATTGAACGTCGGTCACTTGGCCTGAAGAATCGATGCGGATGTTGACGGATTGATTGGTCCGCAGGTTTTTCATGTCGAGGTTGGCATTGTTTTTCGCCATGATTTGCTTAATGTCTTCTTGGTTGACACCCATGCGCGTCAAAACGTCTGCCAAAGAGTCGCCGGCTTGGACGGCTTCTTGCACCCAATAGCTGGATTGATAGGTATTGGTTTCCACATAAACGGCAGGCAGCTCTTCGGAAATACGCTCGACTTTGAAATCGGTTTGTGCTGGTTGAGGGTCGGTAATGGCGTATGCGGTCATGATGCCTGAAGCCGGCAGCAGAAACGCTAAGAGGGTTGTTTTGAATCGAGTGGAATATTTGTTTTTAATCACGCGTTATCCTTAATGGGGCGGTCTGTTTTTTTAGGTTTACAGAATGCCGGCACATCCGGCCTGCCGCGACCGCCTGCTGGTTTAAACAGTTTTGGGGATAAAGGACTTTGAGTCTTTTTTCCGATCTGAAAATCAGGTTTTCATTCGGAATGAATGAGGTCGTATTTGAGATTGACGTTATTATCAGGGCTATTGTGTTGATTTACACCCTGTTTTTCTGAAATTTACGCCATGCATTCTAGCATGACAGCCCGTTTTTTCCAAACCGGCCGTCTGAACGGCTCTTTTTTAGGGCGTGAGGGTAAGGTTCCGAAACGCATCATTTGTCGCGTAAAATAACGGTTTTCCTATCTATTTGCGCTTATGAAGCTGACACTCGCCCTCCCCTCGCTCAACCGTTTTGCCGACGAATCCGTGCCTACGCTTGCCTTACCTGCTTTTAACCGTCTTTTGCGTTACGGCATATTACGCAAA
The DNA here is from genome assembly GCF_001836795.1 of Neisseria sp. HMSC061H08. Classification (NCBI taxonomy): domain Bacteria; kingdom Pseudomonadati; phylum Pseudomonadota; class Betaproteobacteria; order Neisseriales; family Neisseriaceae; genus Neisseria; species Neisseria sp. HMSC061H08. The sequence goes on from NZ_KV830564.1 coordinate 17,076, forward strand.
GAAACACTCAGGCCGTCTGAATTTTACGGACGCAATTTGTGGAGCGGCAGCCTCATTGCCCAAGTGCAACGTTTACGCCACACAAGCCAAAAACGCACAGCCGCTTTTGCCTCTCCGGTTTGGCAACAAATGGGCATGCACCATGTCAACATTATCAGCGGCGAGTTTATCGGCATCCAAAAAGAGGAGGCGCAACGGTTATGTGCGGATTTGTCGGCGTTTTATCAGGATAAAGATTGGCAATTCGAGCCGCTTTGCGAAAGCATATGGCTGCTCAGCATGCCGAAGATTGAAGATTGGGGCGCGGAATGTGTTTTGGATATGTGCGGACAGCCGGAAATGGACGGTCAGGCACACGGCAAAGATGCGGTGTCTTGGTTGGCTATGCAGACAGAAATCCAAATGTTTCTCCACACGCATCCGATTAACCAAGCGCGTGAACAACAAGGATTGCCGGAAATCAACGGTTTGTGGCTGTGGAATGATGCGGACGGTACACAGTCTGCGGATATCGTCGCCTCAGACAGCGCATGGGCGCGTTTTTCGGATACGCCCAAACTCGATGCGCCGTATGATTTGAAGGCTTGGTTTGAGATGATTCAAGAAACAGGCAACACGGTTTCAGACGGCCTTATCTTTTTGGACGACTTGGTTTCCACCTTACAAACAGGCGATGTTTGGGCATACAAAGATATTTTGGAAAGCTGGGAAACCCGTTGGTTTGCGCCTTTATGGGACGCACTCGCTTCAGGCCGTCTGAAAACCGTGTGCATTGCCACAGACGGCGAAAACGGCGGCACGCTGGAAATCGGCCGCCGTTCCAAATGGGCATTTTGGCGCAAAGCTAAAACGTTTAACGGATCGTGGTAAACGGTTTTAAGCCTCCAACGCTTCCAATTTGGCAGAAATTCTATCCCACACATCCTGCAACGGAATCGCTTTCAACAGACGTGTCGGATCGTTGGTGTCGATACTGTCGGGGTTGGGCAGTTCTGCATAATCGCCGGCATAAATGACTTCCGCCTGCTCGGAATACGGACGCCATTTGTCCACCCATGACGCGCCAAACAAAGCAATTTGCGGTTTATCCAAAGCAGCGGCGATGTGCATCGGTGCGGAATCGACACCGACAAACAGCTTGGCGCCCTCAATGGCCGCCGCCAATTCACGCAGGCTCAAGCATCCGGACAACACATATACTTTTCTGCCTTCCGGAATATTCAGACGGCCTATAATTTCCTGAAGCATGTATTGTTCGACAGTGTCGGGAGAAGCAGTCAATACGACATTCTGTCCGCTGTTGAGCAGAAGCTGTACGATGGCGGCATTTTTGCCGTCTTCCCAACATTTGAAATGCCAACGCGCACCCGGGTGCATCAACACATAATCTTCGCCGTTCCAACCCTGAGCACGCAATTTCTGCCGCATGCTTTCCCTTGCATCTTGTGCCACCCAAAGGCGCACCTTCGCATCGGCTACGTCTTCCGGCTGGATAAGCGGCGCAAGGATATTCAACTGGTTTTCAACGATATGATGGCTGGGATCCAGCTCATGGTTGATAAAATCATGACAGAAACGCCACAAGAAACCGTCACGCTTGATGCAGTCCAAACCCACGCTGCAACGGGCGCACAGTTTGGCGATTATTGCCGCGCGCCATTGGTCGGACAGGTTGAAAGCCCAGTCGTAATCGCGTGCCTTCAGCTTTGAAAAAAGGTTTTTCTCACACGCCAACTGCTTGAATACACCCAGCTTCTTCCAATTTCGATCAATGGTAAAAATCTGCGCAATCTGCAGATTATCGGCAATCAGCTGCTCCGTACCGGCATACACCAGCATATCGATTTCGCAATCGGGGAAACGGGTTTTCAGCGCATCGACCACCGGCGTGCTCAAAAGCACATCGCCATGATGGCGCAATTTGATGATCAGGATGCGTTTGGGTTGGGATAAAGACATACGAAACTTTCAGACGGCCTGTTGATTGGCTGCTATTGTAAAGCGGAAAACAGGTTTCATAAAATACAAAACAGGCCGTCTGAAAGCTATCCTGCTGATTCATCGCTATAAAATCCGCACAAGCCATGCAATTTATATTACAATCCGCACCCCGTGGTTCGAAAACCTCCCACATTAAAAAACTAAGGAAACCTCATGTCCCGCAACAACGAAGAGCTGCAAGGCATCTCCCTTTTGGGCAACCAGAAAACCCAATACCCGAGCGAATACGCGCCTGAAATTTTGGAAGCGTTCGACAACAAACACCCCGACAACGACTATTTCGTCAAATTCGTCTGCCCCGAGTTCACCAGCCTCTGCCCGATGACCGGCCAGCCCGACTTTGCCACCATCTACATCCGCTACATCCCCCATATCAAAATGGTGGAAAGCAAATCACTGAAACTCTATCTCTTCAGCTTCCGCAACCACGGCGACTTCCATGAAGACTGCGTCAACATCATCATGAAAGACCTCATCGCCCTGATGGATCCGAAATACATCGAAGTATTCGGCGAATTCACACCGCGCGGCGGCATCGCCATTCATCCGTTTGCCAACTACGGCAAAGCAGGCACAGAGTTTGAAGCTTTGGCACGCAAACGCCTGTTTGAGCACGACGCACAATAATCCCGTTCAGACGGCCTAACGCCCTTTTCATGGCAAGACTTTCTCTATTGCACAGTCTCGCAAGGCCTCGTGCCGTCTGAAAAACTTCCGAAAGATTTCCATGTACGAATTTACCGCTGCACAGCAGAAGAAAGCACTCTTCTGGCTGGTGCTTTTCCATATTTTTATTATTGCCGCCAGCAACTATCTGGTGCAGTTCCCCTTTCAAATTTTCGGTATTTTTACCACTTGGGGTGCATTTTCCTTCCCCTTTATCTTCCTCGCCACCGACCTGACCGTGCGCATTTTCGGCGCGCCGTTGGCGAGACGGATTATTTTTTGGGTGATGTTCCCCGCCCTGCTGCTCTCTTACGTCTTCTCCGTCCTCTTTCATGACGGCAACTGGACAGGCTGGGCATCTTTGGCCGAATTTAACACTTTCGTCGGCCGCATCGCATTGGCCAGCTTTTCCGCCTATGCGCTCGGGCAAATCCTCGATATTTTCGTGTTCAACAGATTACGCCGTCTGAAATCATGGTGGGCAGCCCCTACTGCTTCCACCGTCGTCGGCAATGCTTTGGACACGCTGGTGTTTTTTGCCGTCGCCTTTTACGCGAGCAACGATGAATTTATGGCGGCAAATTGGCAGGGCATCGCATTTGTCGATTATCTGTTCAAACTCGCCATCTGCACCCTCTTCTTCCTGCCTGCCTACGGCATCGTATTGAGCATCTTGACCAAAAAACTGACTTCCTTAAACGTCCGTCAAGAAATGCCCGAATCGGTTTTAGCCGAATAAGCAATAGATAAAAAACAAGGCCGTCTGAAACTGTAATCGTTCAGACGGCCTTTTATGTTTTCAAATGATTAACCGGTCAATTGCTTGGTAATCAGTTTTTTCAGCGGCGGGAAGTTATTGCTTGCACGCAATACCAAACCGCGCAGCAGTTTCGCCGGAGCAGTTTCATTGGTAAAGAGTTTCAGCAGCATATTGGTGCCGTGGTAAATCGGATGGGCGTGGAGCATATGCTTGGTGCTGTATTTTTCCAGCAGGCTCTTCGCACCAATATCCTGACCGCGTTGCTCGGCTTCGAGAACCAATTTGGCCAAAAGATCGGCACTTGCCAGACCCAAGTTAAAGCCGTGCGCAGTAACCGGATGCATACCGACCGCGGCATCGCCGATCAACGCGCTGCGTTTGCCGTAGAAACGTTGGGCAATCATGCCGACCAAAGGATAATTGTGAATGGTGCTGACCAATTCCATATCGCCCAAACGGCCTTTGAGTTGCTCTTTCACGCTGGCCGCCAATTCTTCCGGCGACATATTCTTAATCGTTTCGGCTTTATCGCTGTCCACCGTAATCACCGTATTGGTCAAATGTTCTTCCAAAGGCAGCAACGCAATGGTACGGCCGTAGTGGAAGCATTCATATGCGGTATGCAGGTTGGACAGAGTATGCTTCATGCGGCACACGAACATGGTGCGGCTGTAATCGTGCATATCGGAAGAAATGCCCAATTGACGGCGCGTTTGCGAGAAGCGGCTATCGGCGGCCAACAACAGACGGCCGGTCAATACTTCGCCGCTTTCCAAAATGACTTGTGCCTCATTGTCGGAAGTTTTAACTTCTTTAACATTGGTGCCGGTCAGGATTTTGACATTGTCCAATTTGGACACGACTTCATAAGCGGCTTTACGGATGTTGTGATTGGAAATCAAATAGCCCAAGCAGTCCGCAGGCTCGCCGCGCGCCTCAGTCGGTTGCGGGAAGTGGAGCTGGTAATCGGAATGACCGTTCAACACTTTGGCATCGCGCAAAGGATAAATTTCGTCTTTCGGAATCAAATCCCACATACCCAATCGCTGCATGATTTCGCGCGACAAGTGCGTCAGTGCGATTTCACGGCCGTCATACGGCGGATTTTGCAACACTTCTAAAGGACTTCTTTCAATCAGGGTTATGTTCAACCCGCTTCCGGCCAACTCTGCGGCAAAACTTAATCCGGCAGGGCCTGCGCCGACGACGAGAATATCACTGTGTAAGCTCATGGGAGGAATTCCTTGTATTCAACTGATACGGATTTTTTCAGACGGCCTTAAGTTTACTGTGTTTAGCTACATGAGGGTAAATCAAAGGCATTTGATAGATTATATAGAAAGCATTGATAGAATAAAACAAATGTTATCAATTGTAAGCGCGTTTTTACTTTGGCCTTAATATAAATCAAGCTTCACGACATACGGATTTTATCAAACAGACAAACATTCAGATAAACAAAAACCGCATTCCGAAAAGGGAATGCGGTTTTCAATCGTAAAACGATTATTCTTCAGAACCGGTGTAAGGACGGATGCTGACAGTTTTACGATTCAGCGCGCCTTTGGTTTTGAATTCAACGTAACCGTCGACTTTAGCAAACAAAGTGTGGTCTTTGCCCATACCTACGTTGTCACCTGCGTGGAATTTAGTACCACGTTGACGAACGATGATAGAGCCTGCCGGAATCAGCTCGTTGCCGTAGGCTTTAACGCCCAAGCGTTTGGCTTCTGAATCGCGACCATTGCGGGTGCTACCGCCTGCTTTTTTACTTGCCATTTGTAATACTCCTGAACTTACTTGAAATTAGGCGATTGCCACGATTTCGATTTGGGTGAAATTTTGGCGATGGCCTTGGCGTTTTTGGTAGTGTTTGCGACGACGCATTTTGAAAATGCGTACTTTCTCGCCACGACCATGAGCAACGACTTTAGCTGTTACTTTTGCGCCTTCGATAAAAGGTGCGCCTACTTTTACAGATTCGCCGTCAGCAATCATCAAAACTTCAGTCAGTTCGATTTGGCTGTCGAGTTCGGCTGGTATCTGTTCTACTTTCAATTTTTCGCCAACGGAAACTTTGTATTGTTTACCGCCGGTTTTTACGACCGCGTACATACTCAACTCCATGAGAATTAGGTTAACATTCCGCACACCATGTGCGAAACGAGCTATTCTATTTCTATTTGCCTGTTTTGTCAAAATTTATTTTATTTACAAGTGAAAAGGCCGTCTGAAAGATATGTTGCATGCTTTTTAACTGATATAATCACGCGCTGGATTGCTGATATCTTTATGCAACGTTATTACCCCGACCGAATGTACGGGTTTAAACAGATTCATTGGAGCCACCGCTCCGTTTTGTCAACAGAGAATGTTTTATGCTCGAAAACCTGCCTTACTTCCAACGCCACCTGCCCGATGACCTTGCCAAAGTTAATGCGGTCATCAACCAAGCTGTTCAATCCGATGTCGCGCTGATTTCGCAAATCGGCACATACATCATCAGCGCGGGCGGTAAGCGCCTGCGTCCGATTATTACCATTTTGGCAGGCAAAGCAGTCGGGCATGACGATGAAAAACTGTACTCGCTGGCAGCGATGGTGGAATTCATCCACACCTCCACCCTCCTGCACGACGATGTCGTCGATGAAAGCGATTTGCGCCGCGGCCGTAAAACGGCAAACAACCTCTTCGGCAACGCGGCGGCTGTTTTGGTCGGCGACTTCCTCTATACACGCGCCTTCCAACTGATGGTCGGTTCGGGCAGTATGCGTATCTTGGAAGTGATGGCAGATGCGACCAACATTATCGCCGAAGGCGAAGTCATGCAGCTGATGAACATCGGCAATACGGATATTACCGAAGAGCAATACGTCCAAGTTATCCAATACAAAACAGCAAAACTGTTTGAAGCGGCCGCGCAAGTCGGCGCAATTTTGGGCAAGGCTACCCCCGAACACGAGCAAGCCTTGAAAGACTACGGTATGTACGTCGGTACGGCTTTCCAAATCATTGACGATGTATTGGACTATTCAGGCGAAACCGAAGAAATCGGCAAAAACGTCGGCGACGATTTGGCAGAAGGCAAACCTACCCTGCCATTGATTTACCTGATGCGAAACGGCTCCGAGCAGGCAGCCAACGATGTGCGCCATGCTTTGGAAAATGCCGACCGCAGCTATTTTGAAAAAATCCACGACTATGTCGTCAACTCCGACGCTTTGCCGTATTCGATTTCCGAAGCGAAAAAAGCCGTCGACAAAGCCATCGCTTCATTGGACGTGTTGCCTGACAGTGAAGTCAAAGAAGCCATGATCCAACTGGCAAAAGAATCTTTGGCCCGAGTATCTTAATCCGATGAATTTCAGCTTTGTCCCTTTGTTTCTGGTTACGCTGATTTTTTTGGGCGTCGTCAGCAACAACAACTCGATTACAATTTCGGCAGCGGTATTGCTGCTCATGCAGCAGACGGCCTTGTCGCAATATCTTCCCTTGGTGGAAAAACACGGTTTGCATCTGGGCATCATCCTGCTGACCATCGGCGTATTGAGCCCGCTGGTTTCCGGTAAAATCCAGATTCCGCCGGTCTCCGAGTTTATCAATTTCAAAATGATTGCCGCCGTCCTTATCGGTATTTTCGTCGCTTGGCTTGCTGGACGTGGCGTTCCATTGATGAGCGAACAGCCTGTTTTGGTAACCGGATTATTAATCGGCACCGTCATCGGCGTTGCCTTTGTCGGCGGCATTCCGGTCGGTCCTTTGATTGCCGCCGGCTTATTGTCTTTTTTTGCCGGAAAGGTTTAAAATCCCCTCCTTTAATGCCTCGCTATAGTTCAACGGATAGAACGTATGCCTCCTAAGCGTAAAATACAGGTTCGATTCCTGTTGGCGAGGCCACAATTTCAATAAAAGCCTTTCATACTTTGAAAGGCTTTTTTGTTATCAATAAATAAAGGCCGTCTGAGACTTTTCAGACGGCCTTTTCATTTTGCCAAACCGTTAACCCGGACGACCATCCGAACGCGGACGGATCAACCAAGGAATATATTTCCATGCGTACAACAGCAGAGACACGGCAAACAAAGCGGCGGAGCAGCGGATACTGTGCGTGTATGCCGTACCATTCACAAAGGTAGCCAAAACACGGATAACCGTTGCGGCAATCATCAGCCAAAAGGCGACAGGAACCACTTTAGGCGGCGGATAAATAGAGTTGCCGGTATGGCCAAGCGCAGTTCGCGCCATCATTCCCAAAGTCAGCACGCCGATACCGCCAACGCCGATAAGGTGTACGCCCAAATTCAGGAAACTTGGGACCCAATAAGAAAGGCCGACAGCAATCAAGCCCAAGCCTGTAAACAGATAGCCTGCAAACAAAATCCAAAGCATAGGCTCTTTCAGTACGGCTTTATACCACCAGCGGTACACCTGCACGGTAAAAATCACACCGGCAGCAAAAGAGAACAAAGCAGCCAATCCCGGCAATATGTTATGTGCCATCATCATGGCAGTCAGCATAGGCAGCCAAAGCGATGCGTGCGCTACCCATTGAGGGCTGGGAATTTGCGGCACGTTCAAACGTTTGGACGTAAAGAACGAGATAATCCGCATACCGATCAAACCGATAAATCCGGCCACCATAATCAAACCGGATTGCAAACCGGTCATCAGCGCGATGGCATCAAACGGCTGCATTTTCATATGGAACGCGAAATGGGTGCCGCCCAAAACAAAAATAGCAAATACGGCAACATAGTTGCGCTTGTTTTGAGAACGGATTACCGGCAAAGCCATGCACACCGCGCCATACCAGAAAAAGATCGTGCCGAATATGCCGCTTGCCGTTGCTCCCCAGCCGGGAATAAACGCACACAAACGCGCAAGCAGCCAAAATGCGGTCAAACCTGCCAACGCCTTACCACGTGTGGGCGGCTGGCCAGTCCAAGTTGCCACGGCCGTCAGTAAGAATGCAATGACAACCAATCCGGCGTAGCCCCAAATCATTTCATGAGCATGCCAATAAAAACCCGGCAACTCAGGCGTACCCTGATAGCCGAAGCCCCAAAGCAATATAGACAATGCGCCATACAAAGCCGCCAACGAATAAAACGGGCGGAAGGCCATTGCCCATACAGGATGTTTGAACAAATCGGTCATGGTGGTTCCTTCAATTTTTATATCATCATAAAACAGCAACAGAGGCCGTCTGAAACTTTTCAGACGGCCATCGATTCCCTTCCCTATTACACATTCTCAGGCAAAGGCAAAAAAGGTTCAATCGCAGGAAAAAGCTCGCGTTCCTCAAAACGCGCATGATCGCGCAAAGTCACCGCAAAATCCTTATTCCATGATTCATTCATATATTCAGGATGAGCCATCATCGCACGCAACTTGGCATGATCGCCTTCAAAACGCTGTCTCAACGCCGGATCAACCTTATCCCAATACGGCGCAAACATGGTTTCCTCTTCCAAAAAATGTGGCTCAAGTTCCACAAAATGAGGATCCAGCTCCGCTTGATGGCTTTGCTCCGGCGTACGCAGGAGGCGGACACACAACGACAGCGAGCCATGATGCTCACGGGAAAGTTCTATTAAGGCAGGGTGGCGTTTCAAGGGTTTCATAAGTTCGTTATAATAGCAACAGTCTGTCAAACTGGATTAATTCAAATGTTTCAGATATTATGAAACCCAATCCCATATAAAGTCAAACAGCCCCTCTCCAAGTACTACGCTTTTGACATATAATAAAAATATCTAAAGAGCCAGCCATGTATCTGACCCAACATACCGATTACGGATTGCGCGTATTGGTTTATACCGCCATAAATGATGACACCCTCGTCAATATCAGCACCATTGCCGAGACTTACAATATTTCCAAAAGCCATTTGATGAAAGTGGTTACCTCATTAGTCAAAGGCGGATTTCTGGTCAGCGTGCGCGGCAAAGGCGGCGGTTTGCGCTTGGCGGATGTTCCTGAAAAAATCAACATCGGCGCAGTCGTCCGCCATCTTGAGCCGATGCAGGTTGTCGAATGCATGGGCGATAACAACGAATGCCTCATCACCCCATCCTGCCGATTGACCGGCATCATTACCGGCGCCATCAAAGCCTTCTTCAACCATTTAGATCAATACTCCCTGCAAGATCTTTTGGACAAACCAACCTACGACATACTCTATACCCCGCGTATCCCAATCAACGAAATACGCAGAATGGTTGATTAAACTTTCAGGCCGTCTGAAAAACAGCCCAGCTATACTGAAATGGTATTACTTGAAACAATAAAAAATGCCGTCTGAAATTAAGATTTTCAGACAGCATTGGTTTATAAAAAAAACCTGCAGTTTGAGACCTTTGCAAAAAAGCCCTTCCCTCGACAGCCGGAACCTAAACAAAGATTTTCGGCTGTTTTCTCCCCCAATCACTCCTAATTTTATCCAAATACCCTCTTAATCCTTTTGGATACCTGATAATCAGGCATCCGGGCCGCCTTTTAGGCA
>NZ_KV830565.1:0-217 GCF_001836795.1 Neisseria sp. HMSC061H08
ATTTCGCGCTGTTTGATCATGTCGGCCCTTAATGTCATACCCGAAAGGCTATAATGTTCAAAATTTGCCGTCTTAGAGTTGTCTCTACACCGCTTCGGATAATAATTTTGCTAGCTGTGCGGCCGATATGGGTGTGACGGTGGGCTGCTTTTGTCTGATTACTGTGGCGATTTGTTAAAAGAAATGCCGTCTGAAACGTATTTGTTGTTTCAGACGG
>NZ_KV830565.1:317-7948 GCF_001836795.1 Neisseria sp. HMSC061H08
GAGTTTAGGTTTCATATGGGCTACGGCTTGCTAGTGGTGGGAAAGCAAGGACAGCAAAGAATGCGGGCTGCACAAATAACCCTTGTCAGGCAAGGCAAAAAGGTCGTCTGAAAACCTAAATTGATGTTTTCAGACGACCTTTTTCATGAGTCGGCTTTCCTTAAATTTTTAAGGTGTAAAAACCGGAAGTTTTCTATTTCGAATTATTATCAATTCCCAAACCGACAATATCGTTTTTAAAAAAATGAATTCTCTTTAACTTCATAACCTTAATGGAATTACCCAAAGAAGGCTTGACCTAACGATTTAATCTAGCTATGGTTTAATAAAAAATAACAATATTCCACATACACACCGCAATGCTTTTTCCCTCCTCCTTATAGAAAGGATATTGCAATGCCCTGCTTGACCCGTACGTTGCCTCGTCTGACTGTCTTCCTGCTGTCCACCTTCGCGGCATTCTCCGCAGCTGCACACGGAAACCACACACATTGGGGTTACACCGGACACGACTCCCCCGAAAGCTGGGGCGAGCTTTCTGAAGAGTTCCGTTTATGCTCTACAGGCAAAAACCAATCCCCCGTCAACATTACCGAAACCGTCTCCGGCAGACTGCCCGCCCTCAAAGTCAATTACAAACCGAGCGCGGTTAACGTGGAAAACAACGGCCACACCATCCAAATCAACTACCCGGAAGGCGGCAATACCCTCAGCGTGAACGGACGTACCTACACCCTGAAACAATTCCATTTCCACGTACCCAGTGAAAACCAAATCAAAGGCCGTACCTTCCCGATGGAAGCCCACTTCGTCCACTTGGACGAAAACCGCCAGCCTTTGGTATTGGCAGTATTGTACGAACCTGGCAAAACCAACGACCGCCTGGCTCCGATATGGAACGTGATGCCGATGAAGGAAGGAAAGGTAAACCTCGACAAAGCTTTCGACGCCAGCACCCTGCTGCCGAAACGACTGAAATACTACCGCTTTGCAGGTTCGCTGACCACGCCGCCGTGCAGCGAAGGCGTATCGTGGCTGCTGTTGAAAACCTACGACCACATCGATCAGGCGCAGGCAGAAAAATTCACCCGCGCCATCGGCTCGCATAACAACCGCCCCGTCCAGCCGCTTAACGCGCGCGTTGTCATCGAATAAACAGTAAAGCCGTAAACGAAAAGGTCGTCTGAAAACCTAAATTTGTTTTTTCAGACGACCTTTTTTCGCTCTTCATCACAATATTTCCGGAACAAAGTCATCGGCTTGGGTTTCAACTCAAGCCGAGACCTTTGCAAAATTCCCATGAAGACATTTAGGGAATTTGGGGAATTTTGCAAAGGTCTCACAAAGTTCCTACAGAACTAAAATGTAAAGAGTAGCCTGCACTCACATCTATCAACATGAAGGCTGTTTTGTTTTCAGCCTGTCTGAAACGACCAAAAAACAGTATGATTTGTCTGTTTTCTGTTTGGAGGAGTCATCCATGATCGCTGCTACCATCACGATCCAAGACCAAAACCTCGCCGGCAAAGTGCTGCATGAGCTGTTTTTAAAATTTAGAACCAATCACATCAGCGCGACGGAGTTGATTGCTGAACGCGTGCGACAGGAAGTTGACGCCTACAACAACCGTGCCGCCGATGCCCTGCTGCGCCACAGCCTCATTATCCCCACCGATCGCGGCGACATCGTGATTCAGGAAACGCACGGCAAAAAAGGCACGCACCCGCAACCTGTGGACGCGGAAAAGCAAATCGCTGTCGCCTTGAAAGCTTTTGAGCAGAACGCGTTTTTCATCCTTGCCGACAACCGCCAACTGGAAACGCTGGACGATATGGTGTACCTGCATGACGGGCTGGTCGTCAATTTCATCAAACTCACGCCGCTTGTGGGCGGATAAGCAGCCTGAAAACCGCTGCGCAACGCTACCTCACCTTTGTAGAAGATGCCCGATACAGCCTGAATAGTGCGGACAAGAAAACCCTTACCGACGTTATCCACCTTTGCAGCGAAATAACCAACACATTGATACGTAAAGAAAGTCCTATGACCCAAAACCAAACCGTGCAGATTTCCAACAGCCGCCGTGCCAAGTTCAATCAGCTTCTCAACGCACTGGAAAAGGAATGGCTCCAAAACCGTTCACACGAATACGACACGATAAACCTGAAGCTCTGCCCCAGTTTTGCCGAAGTGGAGAAAGCCGCACCCGGATACCGCGTCGATTTGCTGATCCACTGCATTGATTTGATACGCGGCTGGGGACGGAATAAAATTTTTAAAAATATGGGCGAGGACAGGATACACAATTACGGCACCATCCGTGTAGCGGTAGCGATGGCTCTGGCGCGTAAAACGCTGCCGATGACGGAACAGGATGTGCAGCATATTTTTGCCGCCATGCTGGACGATAACGGGCTGTCCGAGCAAGAGGCAGATTACTATCCGCTCAAATATCTGATAAACCAAATCAAAAAACAGTTTCCCAATCCGAGCAAAACGCTTTCAGACGGCCTGAAAAACGCCTGCGACCGTTACCGCGTCTTTGCGGAAAACCTGTGGGACAAGAAAGCCGCTACCGCCAACCTTGCCGCCCTGGCAGAACTGGCAGGCGGTTCGGCCGAAGCCTGTTTTCCCGCCCAAGACGACGAGTTTGCCCGATACGCCAATCCGCAACTTGCCGTGCTGCCACCGGAACAGCAGGACATATGGAGCAAAATCATTGCGCTTGCCCTATCCGCCAATGCAGGCAAGCCAAGCGAAAAATACCTGAAAGAATCCAAAACGCTGATCGACACATTGGGTGCGGACAGGTTCAAAAAAATGCTGCACGGCTGGATAGAATTTGTCCGCGGCAGCGAAGTGCAGATCGAAACCGTCACCCACGGAGCATACAGCTACGACACTCATGTCCTGCCCGTTTGCAGTATCAACCAGACCGTGCTCAAAGGGCTGGTGTGGATGTGCAGCCATTTCCATGACAGCGCCACCCTGTCCACCCTTACCCAACTTGCGCTGCATTCATACGACAAAATCCCCAATCTCGGCGCGCGCTATGCTTCCGTGGGCAACGCCTGTTTCTACGCACTGTTCCGCTCCCAAGGGCTGGACGGCATCGCCTGCCTTTCGCGCCTGCGCCTGCGGATTAAGTTCAGCAACGTGCAGAGCACGATTGCCAAATATCTGGACGAAGCCGCTGCGCAGCGGGGCGTATCCCGCAACGAAATCGAAGACATGGCGGTGGACGATTTCGGCTTGCAGGAAGGCTGCCGCGACTACGACTTCGGCGGCTACACCTGCCGTCTGGTGGTTACGGGCGTGGGCAAATCCGAACTGCGCTGGTTCAAACCCGACGGCTCGCCGCAGAAAACTGTGCCCACCTTCGTGAAAACCGACTATGCCGAAAAACTGAAAAAGATTAAAGCCGCACAGAAAAACCTCAACGCCACGCTCACCGCCCAACGTGACCGCTTGGACCAAATGATGCGCTCCGAACACCGCGTACCGCTGGAACACGCCGAACAGTATTACTGGCAACACGGGCTGATGTCCTGCCTCACGCGCCCGCTAATATGGCAATTTTTCCGCGACGAAAACGACACACAGGGTCACGCTGCACTGTGGTTGGATGGAACATGGGTGGACGAAACGGGAGCGCAAACCGATGTTTCAGACTGCCTGCAAGTCTGCTTGTGGCATCCCGCGCTCGCCACGCAGCAAAGCATCGCCCGGTGGCGCAAACTGCTGCAGGACAAAGAAATCTGCCAGCCGCTGAAACAGGCATACCGTGAAATCTATCTGCTCACCGAAACCGAAATCAACACCAAAACATACAGCAACCGTTTTGCCGCCCACATCCTGAAACAACACCAATACATGACGCTTGCCAAAGGACGCGGCTGGAGGGGCTCGCTGGCCGGTGCGTGGGACGGTAGCGACGACGCAACCGTATCGCTGGATTTGCCCGAATACAACCTGCGCGCCGAATTTTGGACAAACGCAGTGGACAGCGAAGAAGCATGGACGGAAAGCTACATCTGGCAGTATGTCAGCACCGACCAAGTGCGCTTTCACCGGTTGAACGACGATTCCAATGCTACCGCGCTGGACTTAATTGATATTCCGCCGCGCGTGTTTTCCGAAGTGTTGCGCGACGTGGATTTGTTTGTGGGCGTGGCCAGCGTAGGTAATGACCCGACCTGGGAAGACAACGGCGGAGAGGCGCGTTTTTACAGCTACTGGCAAAGTTATTCCTTCGGCGATTTGGGCGAAGTCGCCAAAACCCGCAAAGCCGTGCTGGAAACCCTGCTGCCGCGCCTGAAAATCGCCAAGGTTGCCCACATAGACGGCAACTTCCTCGTCGTGCAGGGCAAGCTGCGTACCTACAAAATCCACATCGGCAGCAGCAACATCCTGATGCTGCCGGACGACCAATACCTCTGCATCGTACCCGACAGCCGTAAAAAAGACATATCCGACAAGCTGTTTATTCCGTTTGAAGGCGACAACACGCTCTCGGTCATCCTCTCCAAAGCCATGCTGCTGGCGGAAGACGACAAGATTACCGACAGCACGATTACCTCGCAGATTCAGCGGTAAATTTGGACAGCCTGAAAATGCAAATGTCCCATCCTTGCGACTTCAGGCTGTTTGGGAACACAGGACGCGTAGACAGCACATGCCCGCCCTACGGAAAGAACACAATACATATTTTTACCATAAATATATTGCTTTTCATCTGATTTAGATAACCGACAACATCATGAAGCCTGCTTTTTGCCTCCCAATATTGCTTTTACTTTCAGCCTGCCGTCCTGAGGCTGAGACAGTCGATACGGCTGCACCAACGGCGCGTAAACCTTCTTATTACGAGTCTGAAAAGCGTCAAACTGAAGCCACTCCAGTTAAAACACAAATTCCTGCGTTATCTGCAATCAAAAGCCAAGCCGATTTTGACTTACTTTCGCGTATTTATGAGCAAGGTAGTGAATATGAAATTCCTCATATCCTTTTCCTCATCGATCGTGAAGACGATAACCGTACCGACTACATCAATACTCCCAAATTTCGGCTACATGAGCATTATCTGGCTACTATCTTGAAACCCATGCTGTCAAAAACTGAATTAAATCAACAATACCGTAGTCCTAACCGGCGTTATCTGTTTGGTACTATCAGTTGGCAGAATAGTACTCAGGAATATGTTTATGAGTTTTGGGAAGGAGACAAAATCACGCCTGAATTGTTGAAATTGGCGGCAGGCCGTCTGAAAGACAGTTTCTACGCTCCGTTGCGTTATAAAACCAATTCTTTATGGCAGGAAACCGTTGCCGAGCAAAGCAAAGTTCCTTTTATTACCCAAGAAAATTTGATTAAAAACTTCCCCTACCTGCCTCTAAACCAAGGTAAAGCGATAGGCATATTCCGCGTTATTGCCAAAGAAGATGATCTTTATAATGTCGGCGCCGATGATATTATTATTTTGAAAGAGGTTCCCCTAGAGCTGCCACCTGTGGCGGGGATTATCAGTGAAAAACCATCCACTGCACTATCGCATGTGAATGTACTGGCACGTGGCTGGGGGATTCCCAATATTTACCTTAAAGACGCAGAAAAAATCCTAGCCCCATATATTGGACGTCGTATCGAATTTGAAGCGACTGCTAAACAATACCGAATGGTCCAAACCAACCGGAACACTACCAGCAAAAGCTTTTCAGACGGCCTTACCCTGCCCCAACCTGATGTTTCCAATTACAGCCTTCGGGCTTTGGAAAACCTGCGCCATGATGACAGCCGTTACTGCGGCAGTAAGGCTGCTAACCTCGGCCATATCCGCACCCATATTGCAGGCAGTAATGTACCTGACGGATTCTGCATTCCGTTTGCCTACTATCAAGCCATGATGGATAGGCTGGGTATTAACGCGACAACCCTGGCACAAATCGAAACGCAAAGTGATGGAGACAACCGCAAGCGCCGCACTGCTTTACTCTCACTGCAGAAAAAAATTACCGATACCGAAATCCCGTCGAAATGGAAACACAGATGGGCTGAACAATGGCGCAATCAATTAAACAGCAAAGGCGTGTTTGTCCGCAGCTCCTCTAATTCCGAAGACTTGCCCAATTTCAGCGGCGCAGGGCTGTACACCACCGTGCCAAATGTTACCGATGAAAACGCGTTGGCCGAAGCAGTGAAACAATCTTGGGCTTCCGTTTTCAATTACAGCGCATATGAAGCCCGCCGTATTGCCGGATTGCCTCACGATAGCGTGAAAATGAGTGTCTTTGTACAACAAAGCATCAATGCAGATCTCTCCGGCGTATTGGTTACCATTAATCCCTATGATACTGCTCAGAAAAACAGCTCCTACATTGCCGCCAAACGTGGGTTGGGTATTCGTGTCGTTGAAGGCAAACGGGTAGCCGAACAGGTAGTCTATAACCGTCGCAATGATTCTGTACAACGTCTCAGCTCCTCTAATGAAACCACAGCGTTGCAACTGGATAAAAACGGTGGAGTAAGGGAGGTGCCTGTAACCAGTGGCAACGTGATGAATCAAGAGCAAATACGTCACCTTGACCAAACCGGCCAACAAATCAAACAGCTATTTGCTAATGGCGAGCAGGATATCGAATGGGCGTTTGACAAGGGTAAGCTTGTTATCCTCCAAGCACGACCGTATCTAAACGGCACACGTTAAAGTAAAAGGCCATCTGAAATTATTGTTTCAGACGGCCTTTGCATCATAAGTTAGTTATACCCTATACTTCCCGATCTCCAAGGAACTATGATGTCAAAACAGCTCACTTTTTATTTTATTCGTCATGGCCGTACCCAATGGAACGAACAAGGACTTTTGCAGGGATCAGGCAATTCACCACTGACCGAACAAGGGATTGTAGGAGCCCAAAAAACCGGGGCGGCGCTACAACAAGTAGAATTTACCGCTGCTTATTCCAGCATTTTACAACGCGCCATTGATACGGCTGGCCATATTATCGGTCAGCGTCCTATTCCTCTTTTTCAGCACTGTGGACTAAATGAGCAATCTTTTGGAAGTTGGGAAGGTATGCAGATCGCTGGCCTGCGGAAACTAACCGAATTCAAACAACTGACCAATGACCCGGCAGCTTATAAAGCATTAAGTAATGGTGGCGAAACCTTTGAACAATTAGCAGTACGTGCAATGGCCGCCCTTTACGATATCATTAAAGTACATCAATCGGGAGCCAATATTTTAGTGGTATCGCATGGACATACCTTGCGTCTCTTATTATCCTTACTAGGCGGAGCAACTTGGGAAAACCATCGTGATGAGGGTAAATCCGTGTCATTGTTGAATACTTCAATCAGTATTGTGAAATACGATAGTGAAAGCGGTTTTCATATTGAGCAGCTTAACGATGTGGCTCATTTACAATGATCACAACCATTCATCAATAATAAAAAAGGTGGGCATTTTTACCCACCTTTTTTGCCATTAGAGACCTTTGCAAAAAAGTCCTTTCCCCCGACAGCCGAAATCCAAATACAGGTTTTCGTCTATTTCCGCTCCTACATTACTCCTGATTTTACCCAAATATCCCCTTAATTCCGCTTGGATACCTGATTAATCAGGCATCCGGGCC
>NZ_KV830566.1:0-1552 GCF_001836795.1 Neisseria sp. HMSC061H08
TTGGGGGAAGGACTTTTTTGCAAAGGTCTCAGCCCCTAAATTTTTATTCATGGAGATTTTCATTTATTAAAAATTCGGGTAAGTTTTTAAACAAAAAAAATTCATCTCCCCAATTAATCATATTCAACACTGATTGGGAAAAAATTAGCCGAAACCCGATTTCATCATCATCAAGATATAGTTTTCTCATTTCCAATAGGTCTTCATCTTTAAGGAAACCAAAAAAATCAAAATCGGTTAAATCGAATATTTTAAGCTCTCCATAACTACCTAAAGATACGTTTTCAGCTTCCTTGTTGATTTCATAAGACAGATTCGGTTTGCTGCCATTACACTTAAATAAAACAGGGATCCCTTCCAAATCAAACTGTATTTCATCGGGACGTTGGACATCAATATCAAGATCCGTTTCGTCATATATGAAGAAAAGCCCCTTTACTGATAAAATCCTTCCATTTAACTCATTCATTTATTTACCCTTATCCCTTTTTTTACTGATGGACTAGTTAAGCCATTTTTCAAAATTGTTATAAACTCTCCTTCAGGAGATGTTACTACCACATTATTTCCTTTAATTCTAAATAAAACTGATCCACGTGCATGATTTGCACCTTGCCTGGTTCCCTGCCCGTTAAAAGTTCCTACCCTTAACTCATCTGGCCGTTTAGCAATTTCATAAATAAATTTTTTAAAACTTTCTCTTCCGCTAGAAGTTTTCATATCAAATCCATGTTCAGTAGCATGTCTTCCTACTTTGTGACCAAATTGGTTATCGGCTAAAGAAAATCTTTGCGGGTTCCAAGATGCTTTTTGAAATTCCTTAGGAATTTTAGCAAAATCAATTT
The DNA here is from genome assembly GCF_001836795.1 of Neisseria sp. HMSC061H08. Classification (NCBI taxonomy): domain Bacteria; kingdom Pseudomonadati; phylum Pseudomonadota; class Betaproteobacteria; order Neisseriales; family Neisseriaceae; genus Neisseria; species Neisseria sp. HMSC061H08. Next base: position 846 of record NZ_KV830566.1, read on the forward strand.
CTAATCTTGCCAACTCTTCTTGTATCTTGCTTACTTTAACCTCAAGTTGTTCAAATCTTCTAGGCGAGCCTTTCGCATCTTTGGCTAATTCAAACAATTTCTTGGCTGTGCGCAAATCCCCCGCTTCTTTGGCAGCTTCGTAGGCCTTTCTGAAATCGCGGACGGTTTCTAGTTTTTTAGCTACTTTCACTCCCGGAATGGCAAAAATAGTTGCAACAGCATAATCTCTAAACGTGTCGGCCTGTTTGAAATCTTTAATCGTTCCGACAACCGTCATATCGGTAAGCAGTTCGCTGCCAATCCGCATCATTTTTGCATTGGCGGCAATTTCTTCCGGTGATTTGCCGTAAGACATTAACACAACAGTATCGGTTTTGCCGAACTCTTCGCTATGAGCCTGCCTTCTTTCGGGATTAAATGCCATTTTAAAATCAAACAATCTGCTTAATGGAGTGGCACTTAACACACTCATAGCAACTTCCGCTTCTTTTCTCAACCGAGTACATAAAGGAGAACGGATATTGGCATTACATTCAGCTAGCAGTCGCAAATCTCGCTCTTTATTTAGCCTTTCCAACCTTTTTTGTTCCGCGCAGGCTGCCTTATCTCCTTTTCGGCAAGCTACAGCAGCATCTACTTGAGCATTGAGTTCCTCTCTAGTTAAGTAATTATTCTCCACCGCATTCTGCCCCAACACGCCCCCTACC
>NZ_KV830566.1:1652-4172 GCF_001836795.1 Neisseria sp. HMSC061H08
ACCGCATTCTGCCCCAACACGCCCCCTACCTGTGCGTTGAACAGGGCATTGGTGTTTGCGCCGTTAGTGCTGCTTTTGCTCCCCGCTTTCAGGCTGCCTCCGGCCGCACCCACCACCGAAGCGATAGCACCGGTCTGCGCTTTGATCTCTTCTTTGATGTGTTCGGGTAACAGGTTGGGATTGAATTTCCCCGTTATCGGGTCGATGGCAGTGCGGCCGTCGTCGTATTGTTTGGCCAGGTATTCGGCTGCGCGTTCGGCGGCAACGGCGGCGCTGCCGCCGGCCAGCGGGTCGGCGCCGTTGGCGTAGGCCAAGGCGGCACCGAGCATAAAGTGGCCGATTGCTTGCGCGGCTTCGTTTTTGTTTTCACCGTGGCCGAAGCGCTTGCCGATGGCGGCTGCGGCATACGGTGCCAACGTATTGGCCGCCAGCTGTAAATCACCCTGTCCGCCCAGGGCGCCGGTAATCAGGGTTTCGGCGGCGCTAAGCGCACGGCTTTTGCTGCCGCCTACGCCCCAGCTTCGGGCTTCTTGGTAAGCTTGGGCATACTTCGCGTTCCCCAGCCTCATGGACAGCCGTTCGCTGTCGCTTTTACCGGCATATTGCTCATAACTGCCGTCGTTTTGCTCTTTCAGACGGCCTTCGTAAGCGGCCTGTTGTTTTTCCAGCTCTTCGGCTGCCGCTTTGGCACGGTTGCCACTATAGGTGGCAACGGCGCTGTGGATGACGGCAGTCGATTGGGCGACGGTTTGCTGTTTGTCGAGTAGGTTTTGCAGATCGGGTACGGCTTCGGCGCTGCGGTGGGCGTTTTGCAGATCGGTTTGGATGCCGAGTGCTCGGGCGCTGGTGGCTTGGTCGCCGATGGTGATGTTGCCTTCGCTGAGTACGGAGCGGGTATAGCCTTGGCTGCCGCCGCTTTCATGTTGCGGCAGGGTGGGGCTGTAGTTGAGGCCTTGCTTGATGTTTTGGCCGGCGGTTTGGGACGCACGGCCGAAGGCGCTTTGATTGAAGCCGCCGCTGCCTTTCAGGCTGCCGCCGTAGCCGGCGCCGATACCCATGCTTTGGGCACTGTAGCTGCTTTCGTTGCGGATGTCTTCAAAGCTGAAACTGCGGGCGGTGAGTTCGTTGTGGTCTTTGTCTGCGGCAGAAGCGATGGCGCCGCCTTTGAGCCGGACGCTGTCGGCGGTGATGTGATAACCGCCTTCGCCGGCAAAGAGACCGCTTTGGCTGCCGACGTTAAAAGACAGCCTGGATATTTTTCAGACTGTCTTTTTGAAGAGATGAAAGTTATTTGTTTCTCAATATCTCAATAAGGGCGGCTTTGGACTGGTAGAAGTCCAAATCAAATAATGAAATGCCTAAATGTTTGCAATATTCTTCGATCATCTCCACAGTCAGCCTGTTTTTTTTGAGTCTTTCGGTATATTTTTCTGTCTGTTCAAACGGCAGCGGCGTGCCATATTCCATAAACTCGACACGACTGGTTTCTTTATGCAGCATAACATTTCTGGTTTCGCAGTCATGACGGGAAACCTGTTTGCTGCCCTCATACAGGGTAAATGAGACCGCACCGAATTCGTCTTTGCCAAAATATGGACGTAAATACATAGTCAATAATCTGATTTTCCACAGCAAGGCTTCATACGGCACACTTGAAAAGTCTGTGCCGTTCCGGTTATTACCTATTAGCAATGACCAATCAGACTGCGTTTCCAACAATAAATATTTGGATGATCCGGTAATCTCAAGCGGATTCAAGAAATCCAATTTCTGACTGAGGGTATACTCCTCATCCAAATACGATAGTTTCGGTTTTAGATTTTGATAAAAATCACTTAAATCCATACGTCTTTTTAGATAAAGATCCAGTGCTTTTTCAAATGGCGCGCCAATAAAATAAAACTGTTTCAGGCTCGGATGGCCGTCTCTTGCAAGAAAAAAATCTTTGTTTACATTCATAATTTAATCCACAGTCCTTAAAATTACAATAGCATCCGGATCATTACTCAATGCTCTCGATGCATGTCCGGCTCCACGGTTTGAGCTGGTGCGATCGTATTCGATATAAATTCGTTTATTGGAATTTGGTAGAGTGGCTTGAACATCCGGACGGCAGATCCCTACACGGCACATTTGGTTATTGACCTGCTGCTGGTTGATCCTAATATCTTCTGCACCCATTGAGCGTAAGTAAGCCACATCGTCCTGCATAATTTGGTTTTGTTCCTTACTGGCGGTTTTAAAGCCGAAACCGGCTTCAACGGACAGCAGGACGGCGCCTTGCTGTCCGTTGTTGCTTTTAAGGGCGTCGGCTACTTTGCCGACGGAATCGGCCAGTTGGTAGGCTTGGGCGCCGGCGTCATCTGATTATTTTGAAATTGCCATTTCAATGACTTGCTCAACATAGTTGTTTTCCAAATCAATTACGTCTCCTTTTCTTTGATTTGATTTTTTTAGTTCATTATATGCATAAAAAATGACGATTTTCTTCCCTTCACAAAATAAATGTCTGTCGGATTT
>NZ_KV830566.1:4272-5776 GCF_001836795.1 Neisseria sp. HMSC061H08
TTCTGGTGATAATCTGTCCGGAATCAATATTACTCCACCATTCCTCTGATGCAAATAAGCCTTTGTCTTTTTTGATGCCAAAGATACTTTCGTCATTTAATGATAATAATCTTGTCTTTTCAATAAATTCTTTTTCTCTTTTCATGACTTTTTTAAAATCATAGATTAAATACATATCATCATCCAAAATCAAATAACTCATTTTACGTCTCCAATTTTTTCAAAATAAATAATCTGTTTCTCAAAAGTTTCTTTACCGCCAGCCCTACCCAGTCCTGTATTGACTACCCCTTTCCCTTTATTCACATATGGCTTCCCTTGACCTTCAAGCTTGAATTGCACTTGTGTTTTTTCAGTCCAGCCCTTGCCTGTACGGGGCAAATCCGGAAAGAGCCGGTTTGTTGCCGAGTTGCCTGTTGTACCTATCTTTTTCAAAAGATCCATGGTGCCCGGTTTTGTTGTAAATTTAACCAACACTCCATTATATCCCTGTTCGGAATATGCTTTAAGCGGAGAAATAAATGTTTCACTTGTTGCTGGTAATTCTCCGTATGTTTTAAGTTTCATGAAATCTTCATAAGATATACGCCTATAAAAAATCTCATTACCATGTACATCTTTTTCCAATACTAGACTGTGTGGAGAATTTTTTATTCTTTCTCTATTGGCTTTATTTACCTGATCTCTAGCTTTAACAGCTTCAATCCTTCTTGGATCTTGATCATAAATTGTCTTGTGAAGCTCTTTGTTAAAATTCGGATTATTTTTCCCTATATTGAGATCATATCTGTAATCTTTCGGTAGTTGCGGTTTCGGCAATGCCTTCTGTTCCCAATTCCCTACAATTCCTAACTGTGTTGTAGACCGAGGCATACCTGTTTTACTCGGTGTAGCAAATACAGAATTCATCAATCTTGAATATGCAGAATTGGGATTAACCATAGCACGCATACCCAAAATCGTACTAACGTCTCCTAATGTATCTAAACCTGCACGAACCCAGTTCCCATTAGCAATATTTACAGCTCTTCTATCTACTTCTATCGAATCACGTAATCCTGCTGCATCGCCTGCATTGAGGACAACATTAAGCTGCATACTCGTAACAACATGCGCTTCGCAGGATTTGTTGCCTTTACATAAGGGCAATACTTCTTGTTGGTACATTAGGGCTACGAAATTTTCCCATGATGTATCGTTAGGATCTAATCCTCCTTGCTTGTATGATAAATTTTTCCACTTATCATAAGTGGCAGCACAACTAGCTTTATTCCCTGTTTTTCCACAGTTTTCTCCTAACTCTTGTCCAAATTTTTTTATTTGATCAGGTGAAATCTCTTTATCAACGAAAGGAATGGTTAGGCCAGGGCTGAGATAGTTATTCCCCACCGCATTCTGCCCCAACACGCCCCCTACCTGCGCATTGAACAGGGCATTGATGTTGGTGCCGTTGGTGCTGCTTTTGCTCCCCCCTTTCAGGCTGCCTCCGGCCGCACCCACCACC
>NZ_KV830566.1:5876-6103 GCF_001836795.1 Neisseria sp. HMSC061H08
AGGCTGCCTCCGGCCGCACCCACCACCGAAGCAACCGCACCGGTCTGCGCTTTGATCTCTTCTTTAATGTGCTCGGGCAGAAGGTTGGGATTGAATTTCCCCGTTATCGGGTCGATGGCGGTCTTGCCGTCGTCGTATTGTTTGGCCAGATACTCGGCTGCGCGTTCGGCGGCAACGGCAGCGCTGCCGCCGGCAAGCGGGTCGGCGCCGTTGGCGTAGGCCAAGGC
>NZ_KV830566.1:6203-6832 GCF_001836795.1 Neisseria sp. HMSC061H08
CCGCCTACGCCCCAGCTTCGGGCTTCTTGGTAGGCTTGGGCGTAGGCGGGGGAATGGGCCAGCATCTCCTGCTGCCGTTGTGCGTCGCTTAGGCTGAGGTAGTGTTCGTAGCTGCCGTCGTTACGCTCTTTCAGGCTGCCTTCGTGGGCGGCCTGTTGTTTTTCCAGCTCTTCGGCTGCCGCTTTGGCACGGTTGCCCCTATAGGTGCCGACGGCGCTGTGGATGGCGGCAGTCGATTGGGCAATGGTTTGCTGTTTGTCGAGTAGGTTTTGCAGATCGGGAACGCTGTCGGCACCGTGATGGGCAGTGGTCGAATCGGTATGGATGCCGAGAGCGCGGGCACTGGTTTTTTTGCCGCCGATGGTGATGTTGCCTTCACTGAGTACCGAGCGGGTATAGCCTTGGCTGTCGCCGCTTTCATGCTGGGGCAGGGTGGGGCTGTAGTTGAAGCCTTTGTTCATGTTCTGGCCGGCGGTTTGGGACGCACGGCCGAAGGCGCTTTGATTGAAGCCGTCGCTTCCTTTCAGGCTGCCGCCATAACCGGCACCGATGCCCATGCTGCTGGCGCTGTAGCTGCTTTCGTTGCGGATGTCTTCGAAGCTGAAACTGCGGGCGGTGAGTTCGTTGTG
>NZ_KV830566.1:6932-9591 GCF_001836795.1 Neisseria sp. HMSC061H08
TCTGCGGCAGAAGCGATGGCGCCGCCTTTGAGTCGGACGCTGTCGGCGGTGATGTGGTAGCCGCCTTCGCCGGCAAAGAGACCGCTCTGGCTGCCGACGCTGCGGCTGTAGCCGCTGGCTTTGCTTTGGTTGTAGTTGCCGGATACGTTCCATGCGGTACCAAGGGCAACTTGGGCACGGATGCCGCCGCCGCTTTGTTTGCTTTCCTGTTCGACAGTGTCCTGTGGGCTTTCGATGTGCAGTGTGCCGCCGACTTCAGCGTCGATGCGTTTTGCATGGGTTTGGGCACCGTTCAGCACGGTATTGCCCTTGCTGCTGAGCTGCAGTTTGTCCGATTGCAGCAGGGTGTTTTGATGGGTTTGGCTGTCGGTGCGGTTTTTGCCTTTGCCGTAGGCTGCTTCGGCGTAGATATAGACGCCGGTTTGGGCACCAACGGAAACCCCGACGCCGACCTGTACGCCGGCATTGCGGTTTTTGCCGTCCTGATGTTGGCTGTCTTGGGCGGAGAGCAGCCGGATGTCGCGTGCGGAATCGAGGCGGATGGTGTCGCCCGCAGTAATGTTGCTGCCTTGGACGGTAATGTCGCCCTCGCGGCTGCGGATATTGATGTCTCCGCCAGCTTTCAGGCTGCTTTGTTGGCTTTGGCGGTAGTTTTGGTTTTGCTCTTTGCCGGCGGATTTAAAGCCGAAGCCGGCTTCGACGGACAAGAGGACGGCGCCTTGCTGGCCGGTTTGGTTTTTGACGGCGTCGGCCACTTTGCCGACGGAATCGGCCAGTTGGTAGGCTTGGGCGCCGGCGGCTAGACCCTGCAGGGCGCGGGTGCGGTCGTCGGCTTTGCTTTTGGCAGCACCTTCGGCAGCGTTGACCAGATCGATCAGCGGTGAGGAGATTTTGGCGAAGGTGCCGATTTTAAGGTCGCGCTCGGACTGGCGGCTGCGGCCGTGGTTATCGGCGGCACGGATGTCGACGCTTTGGGCGCTGATGTCGATATCGCGTGCGGCGGCAACATCGCTGCCGGTTTGGCGGTAGGCGCCGCCGGCGTCGATGCGGACGCCGCCTTTCAGGCTGCCGATTTGGCTGGCGGCCTGCCGGGTTTCTTCGCCCTCGTTCTCGCGGCGGTTTTTCATCCAGCCGCTAAAGTGCTCGGTGTCGGAAATAACGGCACTGCCGATGCCGGAAGAAACTTGGCGCTCGCTCTGGCTTTGGCGGTGTTCGGCAGCACGGATGTCGATGTCGCCGCCGGCTTTAAGCAGCAGGTCGTCTTGGGAGACCAGACTGCTGCCGCTGACGGCGATATTGCCTTTTTCGGCAAGCAGACGGGTTTTACCGCCCACGGACAGGGTGCTGCCGCTGATGCTGCCGATCTCGCCCGCAGCCTGCCCCTGATCGTTAAAGGTGCCGAAGGGGGTGATATGGTCGCGGTTGTCGATGGAGAAACCGCTACGCTTGCTGCTGCCGGTTTGCCGGCGGCTGTCGGCCGCGGCCAGCAGTCGGATGTCGTCGCGGGCATACAGCAGGGCATCGCCTTCGGCGGAGATTTGTGTGCCTTTGGCTTCGATGTTGCCTTCGGTGGCACGGATGCTGAGATGGCGGCCGGCCGTCAGCGAGCTGCCGACGGCTTCGGCGCTGCTGCCATCCTGCACCTGCGTGCTGCGGCTGCGGCGGCGGGCACAATCAGAGCCGAACCGAAACCGAGCAGCAGGCTGAAAGCCAGCGTGCCCAAATGCAAACGACAGCCTGAATGGGGTTTCGGGCTGCCTTTAATCTGCATTATGGAATCATGATTAGCCATACGGGTTTTCTGTTTTTTGCTTTTCTTCTTTAAACCATTGTTCAAAAATATTACCCGGTGTTAAATCATCTCTATGCGAGAAAAATTTTTCATATGAATAATTAGCGGATGCTTTCTGATTTACATTGTCATATATGAGTTTCAACTGAGTTGGAATTTCCTGATGATTCTCGGCAAAGACAGAGCATAGTTCCGAATAATCTTCCATTCCAAGATTAAGAAACTGCCATTGAATCTCTTTTGTATTAAAAGACTCCTTTCTCATAATTTTATTACCCACTTTAAAAAAAGCATCAAAAGACAATACGTTTCTTTCCCTTGCACCATATATATAGACAGCGGTAACCCCCTCTCCTGAAAATTCAAGTGCCAAGCTAAGCATACGTTCTTGTATTTCTGATATCTTATCTTCAAATTTCATTTTTACTTTCCTGTGTTGTAAATCTTTTCAACTTTTTTAATGCCATCAATTTCATATTGAATAACAAAATGATCTGGCCTTAAACTATTTCCCTTGTATTGTATATCAACATTTACCGTTACGCGTTTCTTTTCCATTAATGCATTTGCCCATTCATTTTCTAGAATTTTATAATTGCTTAAATTAACTCCGCTAAGCTGGGATACCAGATTATCCAACTTTGGAGACCCGCCAAATCTATCTCCCGCCAAATGACCAGCATGATCACCACTGAGTTTTCCCGGAGTATTAGGGTTATGATGAAGCCTGTCGGAACGTTTGGTTAACTGAAGCACTTGTGCTTCCCATGTTTTTAACCGCCCAAGATGATCAGTTTGGTATATATATTCAAACTCTCCGAGACCTTTGCAAAATAGCCCTTTCCTCAACAGCCGAAACCTAAACAC
>NZ_KV830567.1:0-4541 GCF_001836795.1 Neisseria sp. HMSC061H08
GGGATTTTGGGGAATTTTGCAAAGGTCTCAAAGTATAAAAAGGCATAGTGAGAGCCAGGAAAGAACGCGGAGCAAAGCCTCGTATTTCAAGCATAGTTACAATAATGACGACAACCACTACCAAATTGTTAGATAACTTGCCGAATGTTGTGACATTCATAGCTAATCCTTTCCAATCCCAAATAAATTTTTCTATACATACAAAGTTAATTCAAGTTAGAATGGATATTTGTAAGGAATATTATCGAGAAAGCATTTACTATGAATCGTACCCTGTACAAAGTCGTCTTTAATAAACATCGAAACTGCATGATGGCTGTTGCTGAAAATGCCAAACGCGAGGGCAAAAACACAGCCGACACCCAAGCTGCAGGTATTTCGCCAAATGATATTGCGGGCTTTACAGGTTTTATCCATTCTATCTCTGTTATCTCATTCTCCCTTTCATTACTCCTCGGCTCTGCCCTTATTCTGACTTCTTCCTCTGTCAATGCCCAAGACATCGTTGCTGACAAATCCGCACCTACACAGCAACAGCCTACCATCATGCAAACCAGTAACGGCATCCCGCAGGCCAATATCCAAACCCCTACTGCCGCAGGAGTTTCAGTTAATCAATACACCCATTTCAATGTTGACAAACGTGGTGCTATTTTGAACAACAGCCGTCGGAACGTGCAAACACAGCTGGGTGGCTGGATACAGGGAAACCCCTGGCTTGCAGGTGGTGAGGCCCGTGTTATTGTGAATCAAGTCAATTCAGCTAATCCCTCTTTGTTGGGCGGATATATTGAGGTGGGTGGTAGACGTGCCGAAGTGGTGGTGGCAAACCCTGCGGGAATTCAAGTGAACGGAGGGGGATTTATCAATGCTTCCCGTGCCACTCTAACTACAGGCCAACCGCAATATCAAGCAGGAGACCTTAGTGGCTTTAAGATAAGGCAAGGCAATGTTGTAATCGTCGGACACGGTTTGGATGCCCGCGATACCGATTACACGCAGATATTGAGCCGCGCGGTTAAGATTGATAGGTCTGTGTGGGGTAAAGATGTGCGTGTGTTGGCAGGACAAAATGATGTCTCAGCTGATGGCTCTATCCAGTCTTCACATTCCCCTGCTGCGAATACAAATTCTGCCAACTCACTGTATGCCATCGATACAGGGGCATTGGGTGGTATGTATGCCGGTAAGATCACCTTGATCAGCACTGATCGTGATGCATCCGTGCGCAATCAGGGGCAATTGTTTGCCTCAGCTGGCAATGTGGCAGTGAATGCTGAAGGTAAACTGGTCAACACGGGTACGATTGCGGCGACGGGAGAAAACCATGCGGTTTCACTTCATGCCCGCAATGTCCGTAATAGCGGTACGATTGCCTCACAGAATGATACCAATATTCACAGCCAGACGCTGGACAATTCAGGTACGGTCTTATCCTCAGGTGAATTGACTGTCCGTAATTTAGGCCGTCTGAAAAACCAAAACAACGGTACGATCCAGGCTGCCCGCTTAGATATGTCAACAGGTAGTTTGGATAACACGGGTAATATTATTCAAACAGGTTCACAAGCATTGGATTTGGTATCTGCTGGCAAATTCGATAACAGTGGCAAGATTGGTGTGAGCGACGTTCCACAGACCGGTTTGAATCCCAATCCATCAGTCATACCACAGATTCCGAGTACTGCAACAGGTTCAGGTAGCAGCACTGTCTCGGCATCTAAGCCTGGTTCAAACAATCCCGTTTCACCTACAGCATCTGCAAAAGCCTACGCCAGAGGACGCATTCAAACAACGGGAGCACTTGATAATGCAGGATCAATCAATGCAGGTGGACAAATCGACATTGCCGCCAAAAACAGTTTGGAAAATTCGGGCAGTCTGAATGCGGCTAAACTACAAGTATCAGGCGATTCATTTAACAATACGGCAAAAGGCAAACTCCAGGCACACGATCTGGCTGTTAGTGCTCAAACTGCTAAAAACAGCGGTCACTTATTAACTCAAACCGGCAAGATTGACAACCGTGAACTGCATAATGCGGGAGAAATTACCGCTAACAATCTGACACTCATTCATTCGGGCCGCTTGAGCAATGATAAAAAAGGCAATATTCAAGCTGCACATTTACAGCTTGATACCGCCAGTTTACATAACGCAGGTAACATTCTTGCCGATAGTGGAACCGTCACTGCCAATAACAATCTTCGCAATACAGGAAAAGTTTCTGTTGCACAACTGAATACCAAAGGTCAGACTCTAGATAATACGCACGGACGTATAGAGGCTGAAACGGTTAGCATCCAAAGTCAGCAACTGACTAACCAAAGCGGCCATATTACTGCTACCGAACAACTGACTATCAATAGTCGAAATGTAGACAACCAAAACGGCAAACTCCTATCTGCGAACCAAGCACAATTAGCTGTTTCAGACGGCCTATACAACCAACATGGTGAAATTGCCACCAACCGGCAGTTGTCTATTCACGATAAAAATCAAAACACTTTGGCGTTAAACAATGCGGACGGCACGATTCAATCTGCCGGTAATGTATCGCTACAAGCTAAATCACTGGCCAATAATGGCACATTAACAGCTGGTAACAAGCTGGATATCGCCTTGAGGGATGATTTCGTCATAGACCGCGATCTCACTGCAGGCAACCAATTAAATCTAAGCACAAAAGGCCGTCTGAAAAATACCCATACCCTACAAGCAGGTCATACGCTCAAACTCAATGCCGGCAATATAGATAACCAAGTTACAGGCAAAATTATTGCCGGAGAACAAACGAACATCACATCCGAACAGCATGTAGACAACAGGGGTTTGATCAACAGCAACGGTTTGACCCACATCGGTGCAGGTCAAACCTTGAACAACACCGGGACAGGCAAAATCTATGGTAACCATATTGCTCTGGACGCGCAAAAACTGCTTAACCGAGAAGAAACGACAGAAGGCAGCACCAAAGCGGGTGCAATAGCTGCAAGGAAACGTTTGGATATCGGAGCGAAAGAGATTCATAACCAAGAGGGAGCCCTACTATCCAGCGAAGGTATTTTTGCTATCGGCAATCGACTGGATGAACAACATCATGCGGCAGGCATGGCTGATACCTTTGTTAATGGCAGTGCCAGTTTGGAAGTACAAGGTGATGCATTGATGTCCGTTAGGAATATGCAGAATATCAATAATCACTTTAAAACAGAAACATACTTAGCCAAAGCAGAAAAGCAAGTCCGCGATTACACCGTACTGGGGCAAAATACCTACTATCAGGCAGGAAAAGACGGTTTATTCGATAACTCGCAAGGACAAAAAGACCAAACTACTGCTACGTTCCATTTAAAAAATGGTTCTCGTATTGAGGCCAACCAATGGCATGTCCGAGACTATCACATCGAGACTTATAAAGAACGCATCATCGAAAATCGACCGGCACACATTACTGTGGGTGGTAATTTGACTGTTTCAGGCCAAGACTGGCTGAACAAAGACAGTCAAATTATAGTAGGCGGGCGTATTATCACTGATGATTTAAACCAGAAAGAAATCACCAATCAAAGTACAACAGGCAAGGGGCGCACAGATGCTGTCGGCACACAGTGGGATTCAGTTACAAAAAAAGGATGGTACAGTGGCAGAAAAAGACAACGCCGTACCGAAAGAAACCACACTCCTTACCATGATACCCAACTATTTACCCATGACTTTGACACGCCTGTATCCGTCACCCAACAGAATGCCGCCTCCCCTTCCTTTCAACCCGCAGCATCTGCAGCCAAACTGATTGATGGAGCATCCACAGCAGCCGTCAATGGGCAGCGCATCCATACCGGTAATGTGGTCTCATTAAATAACGCTACTGTTACTCTGCCGAACAGCAGCCTCTACACCACCCATCCTGACAATAAAGGCTGGTTGGTTGAAACAGATCCTCAATTTGCAGACTACCGCCGCTGGTTGGGCAGCGACTACATGTTGAAACAACTGCAATTGGACCCCAATTATCTACACAAACGGCTAGGTGACGGCTACTACGAACAAAAACTTGTTAATGAACAAATCCACCAGTTAACAGGCTACCGCCGACTTGATGGCTACAAAAGTGATGAAGAACAATTCAAAGCTCTGATGGACAACGGCCTTACTGTTGCCAAAGCATTCGGCCTTACCCCGGGTATCGCCTTGAGTGCAGAGCAAGTTGCCCGCTTAACTTCAGATATCGTTTGGATGGAAAATCAAACCGTCACCCTGTCTGACGGTTCGACTCAAACCGTACTCGCCCCCAAAGTCTATGCCCTGGCACGCAAAGGTGATCTCAATACCTCCGGCAGCCTGATTAGTGCCGAGAAGGTTTTATTCAACCTGCAAAACGGAAACCTGACTAATAGCGGTACCATTGCGGGGCGGCAGGCCGTACTCATCCAAGCACGGAATATTAACAGCAACGGCAATATTCAAGCCGACCAAATCGGCTTAAAAGCTGAAAAAAGTATCAATATCGACGGCGGGCAGGTACAAGCAGGCGGACT
>NZ_KV830568.1:0-247 GCF_001836795.1 Neisseria sp. HMSC061H08
CAATTATTCAGACTGGGTAAAAATTAAATTCAAGCAGTTCAGCTATCTGAAATTTATCTATGGATACGCTACGGAGAACCAAGATATAAATATCGATAATACATTGGAGCTTGGAGAATTAAAGCAGGATGATGAAATCTTGGATTATGGAGGTACGCTGGAATTGATAGGCGGTAGGTATGATCTTCCGACCGGTTTTAGCATAGATATAGTTTGCCGGGAAATAGAGTTAGAATTTTTAGATCAG
>NZ_KV830569.1:0-3968 GCF_001836795.1 Neisseria sp. HMSC061H08
TGAATCCGTAACCGACGGTAACTTGGACGTTGGCGTTTTGTTGTTTGCTTTGATAAGTTTCTCTATCTTGTACGCTTTGAATGCTTAGGTTTTTGGCATCAACTTGTACGCCTTGGCCCATGACTTGGGCACCTTTGAGCGTCGTGGTCTCACCACTTTGAATTAGGGTTCGACTGCCTGTGTCGCCAATATGGCTATGCCGATGGGTGAGGCTGTCGCCCTTGCCATGTCCTTTGCCGACATTGCCACCTGCGGTAATGTCTAATGACCAACCGCCTTGTCCGAATGATACGGCAACGCCTGCGTTTCAGCCGCTGCTTTTATTGCTACTGCGCTCGATGCTGCTTTGTCGAGCATATTATACAGGCTACGCTGGCTTTATTTATCACGTAGTGTAAATTGAGCATGAGCATCTTTACAGCCCAAAAATTTCATTGTGGTATTTTGATTGATGTATTCTATAAACTCCTTATCTCTTTGTATATCATAACCATCTTGCTTGTTTATGCAATATGTCCACTTGGGATTATTGGAATTATCAGGTTGTGCGCCAATTTGCGCCATAAGTTGATAATATAGTTTCGGATTGGACTTGGGATTTATTGTATGAATGTCAGTTGTTTGACATCCGATTAATAATAAACAGCTACATAATAAGTAATATTTAAACATTTTTGATATACCTTAATTTATGGATATGGATAAGATTGGTTGGAATTATTAGGATTTTGGATAATATATTTCCCCTTGCTATCTGGTTTTATAATTGTTTGTTTTGGCTGAAATTCATGAATTAAATTACCATTACTATCAGATTTAAGCTTACCGAAAGTAATACCAATTAATCGGCACAGATTATTATCATAGTATAATTTATCATACTTAATCCCATTAACCATACCATTATCTTCAACAAAATTAATGTATGCCGGCAATACTTGTGGTTCGTGCTTGAGTATTGCTTTTCTATGTGATTGTTGAAAATCCATATCGTTACTGCCTTGATTCGGTTGCAGTCCTAGCTTTGTTTTATCCAGTTGTTCATTAAATTCATGAGCTATTAGCACATTTCCCGATAATACAATTGAATGATTATCCAATTTTTCCATATCCCCTACATCAAAATTGCCTGTAATCCAACTTCCTCCTGCTGTTTTCTCATCATTAAGAACTAAGGTTATATTAGCAGAACCTCTTCTATCCTGAATTACGCCCGATAACATATTGTAGAATCTTAATTCATCGGTAGTTAAATCAGAAATCTGATATTTATTAGTGCTATTAGGTTTTGCTAATGGGACTAACTCAACAATTTCATACCCTTGTTTATTTTTTTCTCCTGTTTTTTGTAGTTCAAATTTATTACCTAATTCCGTTCGTACTTTTTGATTGAAACGAGACACTGCATTTTTTTCACTATTTATATTAAATGCTAGTTCATTATTCCCCACCGCACTCTGCGCATTCAGGCTGCCTTGCGCTGCATTGGCTGTGGTGTCGCCAATCACTGCTCCTGTTGCTGTTCCTAATAGGTTTGTAATCGCGGAAACAGTTTCTTTCTCTTCTGCCGTTAAGTCGCTGCCTTTTTTTTTGCCATATAACCATTTACTGATGTAAGGCGCAGCTGCTTCCGCTCCACCTGCACTCAATGCTCCTGCTAGGGCGTTATTGTCCCCTGCTGCTGCAACCGCCGCTCCCAATACTGCATGGGCAAGGATATGTGCAGGTGTGCCTTCTGCATTGTGTTTTTTGAATTGTTGTCCAATTTCATATGACAATGCTGGCGATGCAGTTGCGGCTACTATGCCCATTGTGCTTTCGGTTGGCGCACTTAAGCCCGAGGCGATGCTGTTGAGTAGCACTTGTCCTCGTTGCCAATTTTTCACTTGGGTATCGTAGTCGCTTTGACTTATCGCGCCTTTTTTAGTTGTGCTTTGAGTTGGTCAAGGTGTTAGTTAATTTCGGTATTAGCAGCCTGAACGTTTTGGTTGAAACTTTGGCTAACGGTTCTTTGTAAATCCAACTCGCTTTGCACTCTATCTTGGTCAAACACGTTTTTCAGGCTGCCTGAAAGTGGATTAACAGCGAAAAAGAGAACGCGTGGGTGCGAGCATCCACGCTTGCTATCATACAGGCTATGCTGACTCAATGCTCTTATTCTAGAAAATCTTCAAAATTTTTTTGAATAGCTGTATTAATATCTCCATACCAATCTAAATAAAATTCTGTTAATTCAGAATAAAGTAACTCATGAAATAAATTTTCATAGTCATTAAATGGTACTGCTACATTTTCATATAAAAAATGAATAGCAACAACAGAAAATAACTTGTCTTTTATGTCATATAAAGCGTAAATTATGATTTGTTGATTTTGATATGTTGAAAAAAAAACTTTTTTTTCTAAAATTCTATTATTTATAATGGCTTCCATCTTCCACTTCTAACTCTATTTTGAGTATTATTACGAGGATTTTTAAATTGTGAAATAGGGCGTCCTTCTGGTGATTGAATAACAATCCTATCTCCTTTTACATAAACATAATTACCAGTTTCAGTATCTAAAAATTTTCTTCCTTCTCTTACGATACGATTAGAATCACCAACGCTTCTATGAGCATCAGTTTTTGCTTCTTCTCTTCTTTGCTTGGCATGTTCAGTTGGCTTTTTATTTTCATCATCAGGGTCAGGCATAGGTAACCCAGTAGATGTCTGTGTTGTCTGAATAGCAGCCACTTCGCTTTCATTATTCCCCATGTGTTCGTTCCAAACACCATTCATCGCAGCAAGGGAACTTTCACAACCCGAATCAAATTGACAGAACAATCCACTCCATAATGCGGCATTGCCTGCACTAATGGTTTTTATCGTTTCTCGCCCAGTTTTTTGAATGGCTATAGCTACTCGTTCATCTGCTTCTTTTTGTGCTTGTGTTTTAGGAATATAAATAGGTAAAGGTATGGGGGCTGGTATTACACCACTATTATTCTCCACCGCACTTTGCGCATTCAGGCTGCCTTGCACCGCATTGGCTGTGGTGTCGCCAATCACTGCACCCGTAGCCGTTCCCAACAGATTGGTAATCGCTGTTACGGTCTCTTTCTCTTCTGCCGTTAAGTCGCTGCCTTTTTCTTTACCATATAACCATTTACTGATGTAAGGCACAGCAGCCTCCGCCCCACCTGCACTAATCGCTCCTGCTAGGGCGTTATTGTCTCCTGTTGCTGCAACAGCCGCTCCCAATACCGCATGGGCAAGGATATGTGCGCTCGTTCCTTCTGCGTTTTTTCCTTTAAAGTGTTGCCCGATTTCATACGACAATGCCGGCGATGCAGTCGCTGCCATTATACCTGCTGTGCTTTGGGTGGGTGCAGTTAAGCCCGAGGCAATACTGTTGAGCAGCACTTGTCCTCGTTGCCAATTGTTGATTTTGCCTTCTATCTCGGCTTTTTCTGTTGCACTAATTTTTGGGTCGTCTAGTTTTTCCTTTAATTCGTCTAGGTGTTTATTAATTTCGGTATTGGCAGCCTGAACGTTTTGATTAAAACTTTGGCTAACGGTTCTTTGCAAATCCAGTTCACTTTGCACCGCTTCTTTGTCAAACACGTTTTTCAGGCTGCCTGAATGTTGTTGCGCGGTTTCGCTGGTTGTGTTTGTGTATATGTCGGCTTTGGTCTCCTGTGCCGTTTTGCCCGTCAGTTGGATTTGTTTGTCTTCATCTGTAATGCGGATATTTTGGGTGTTAATACCACTTCGGGTTACGCTGCTTTGACTGTCGCTGTCATTGCCATAACCCACTGAGGAACTTGTACCGTTTTTATCGGCTACGGTTTTTAAGTGACTTTCTTGCGGATTGTTTTGTTCTCCTTGTCCCAGTGTTTGACCGCTTACGGCAACACTTGCACCCAATCCAAAACTTTTGCCTTCGTAGTGGCTATGGTTTTGAATGTCGCTGGCAGTAAGGGTGGC
>NZ_KV830570.1:0-213 GCF_001836795.1 Neisseria sp. HMSC061H08
ATGAAAGGCGAAGACAAAGCCTTGGGTTATACTTGGGACTACCGCGACTACGGCGCAAGAAATCCGCAAGCCTACAACGATCCGAAGCTGTTTGAGGAATATCGCCGACAGGACAAACCCGAATACCGCAACCTGACCTGGCTGCACAGCGGGACGAAAGACACCAAAATCAGGCAGGAAGAGCGGAAAAACGAAGAGCTTGCGCTGAACGTT
>NZ_KV830571.1:0-903 GCF_001836795.1 Neisseria sp. HMSC061H08
TAGGGGATTTTGGGGAATTTTGCAAAGGTCTCTATTTGCGTTATTTTTTGTGCTCCTTGCATCTTATCCGAATGATGTATATGTACAACATATTTTCATGATATGTGAAAAATCTATACAGAATACTTGCATTTAAATTTCATTTTTTTACAATGGAGGGTGCAACTTTCTTCAAGTGACTATCACCGTTAAGACCATGCGGTGTCCCTTTTTCAGTTTACGGGGAAAGAGAAGCTTGAATAACGTCCTTACACCCACCACAAAAAGGTAAAAAACATGAAAAAATTCAACGTTAAAGCATTGAGTATGGCTATTGCGGCAGCTGTGATAAGCAGCGCAGCGGGCGCGGCTGATAGCTCA
Organism: Neisseria sp. HMSC061H08; assembly: GCF_001836795.1. Classification (NCBI taxonomy): domain Bacteria; kingdom Pseudomonadati; phylum Pseudomonadota; class Betaproteobacteria; order Neisseriales; family Neisseriaceae; genus Neisseria; species Neisseria sp. HMSC061H08. The sequence goes on from NZ_KV830571.1 coordinate 361, forward strand.
GCCCTGTTGTTGAAAACTATGGAGCTGGAGCAGGCAGTTAATGGCTTTGCTGCCGGCAGCAACTTCGTCGCTACTAATGAAGATGGCAGCAAAACCGTCCGTGAAGCTACACAAGCAGATGTTGAAGCTGACGGCTTTGGCGGATTGGGTTTGAAAGAAGTTGTAGCTGCACACGATGAGGCATTGGGTGACTTGACTGAAACCGTCAACGACAACAGCGAAGCATTGGTAAAAACTGCAGAAGTTGTTAACGCCATCAGCGCAGATGTAAATGCTAATAAAGCAGCAATTGACAAAAAAGCCGACAAAGCTGATTTCGAAGAATTGGCAAAATACACTGCCGACATGGGCAAAAAAGTTAACGATATCGGTGACGAAGTAACCGCCCTGAGCGATGCAACTAGTGCAGCCATCACTCGTCACGATAAAGACATCGTTGACTTGGCACAAGCAGGTCTGAAAGCGACCGAGGCTTTGGAAGCTAACCGCCAAGACATTGATGCCAACAAAACAGCAATCGAAACTAAAGCCGATAAAGCTGAC
>NZ_KV830571.1:1003-1548 GCF_001836795.1 Neisseria sp. HMSC061H08
AAGCCAACCGTAAAGATATTGATGCCAATAAACAAGGCATCGTTGACTTGGCGAAGGGCTTGCAGCTTGCTGCAGAGGCTGTAGAAGACAATCGTAAAGAAATTGATGCCAATAAAGCGGCAATTGAAACTAAAGCCGACAAAGCTGACTTCGAAGAATTGGCAAAATACACTGACAATATGGGCAAAAAAGTTAACGACATTGGTGATGAAGTAACTGCCCTGAGCGATGCAACTAACGCAGCTATCACTCGTCACGATAAAGATATCGTTGACTTGGCACAAGCAGGTCTGAAAGCAACTGAGGCTTTGGAAGCCAACCGTAAAGATATTGATGCCAATAAAGCGGCAATCGCTGAAAATACTGCCAAACTTGAAGAGCAAAAAGAAGCTAACGAAGGCTTCAACAATGCGATCGCCAGCTTGGATAAAGACATCGGTGATCTTGCCTCGGCAGGTAAAGCTGCGATGGAAGCTTTAGAAATTAACCGCCAAGATATTGATGCCAACAAAGCAGCAATCGAAACTAAAGCCGATAAAGCTGAC
>NZ_KV830571.1:1648-2774 GCF_001836795.1 Neisseria sp. HMSC061H08
GACATGGGCAAAAAAGTTAACGATATCGGTGATGAAGTAACTGCCCTGAGCGACGCGACTAGCGCAGCTATCACTCGTCATGATAAAGACATCGTTGACTTGGCACAAGCAGGTCTGAAAGCGACCGAAGCTTTGGAAGCTAACCGTCAAGACATCGACGCCAACAAAGCGGCAATCGCTGAAAATACTGCTTCTCTGAAAGAGCAAGAGAAAGCCAATGAAGGCTTCAACAATGCGATTGCCAGCCTGGATGAAGATATCAGTACTTTGAAAAAAGTAGGTTTGGCTGCAGCTGATGCGTTAGAAGTTAACCGTCAAGATATTGATGCCAACAAAGCAGCAATTGACAAAAAAGCTGATAAAGCTGATATCGAGACTGCTAAAAATGCAGCTGTTGAAGCTGAAAAATCAGCTAAGTCTGCACAAGGTTCTGTTGAAGTTGCCCAAAAATCTGCTGAAACTGCTGAAAGCCATGCCAAAGCTGCAAAAACATCCGCTGATGCTGCCAATAATGTAGCAAGTGCGGCGCAAACTGCTGCTGCTCAAGCTCAAGATGCAGTTAAAGCTAATGCCACACAAGTTGCCGCTAACAAAGCCGATATTGCTACCCTGCAAACAGCAAGCAACCAACACGCTGCCGGTATTGCTAAAAACTCAGCGCGTATCGACAACTTGGACAAAAACGTAGCTAATCTGCGCAAAGAGACCCGCCAAGGTCTTGCTGCACAAGCAGCCCTCAGCGGTCTGTTCCAACCTTACAGCGTTGGTAAGTTTAACGTTACCGCTGCTTTGGGTGGTTTCAAATCTGACACCGCAGTTGCAGTCGGTGCAGGCTACCGCTTCAATGAAAACTTTGCAGCCAAGGCCGGTCTTGCAGTCGGCACCTCTTCAGGCGGCTCTGCATCTTACAACGTAGGCGTGAACTACGAATGGTAATACTGGTTTAGTGTTAAATAGGTATCAAACCCGCAGCTATGCTGCGGGTTTTTTGTTTTGTTTGGCGGGTTTGCTCAACTGGACATGAATCTCGAATAAAAGACTTATAGTGGATTGACTTTAAACCAGTACGGCGTTGCCTCGCATAGCCGTACTATCTGAGACCTTTGCAAAATTCCCCAAAATCCCC
>NZ_KV830572.1:0-3169 GCF_001836795.1 Neisseria sp. HMSC061H08
AGTTGGCATTGAGCCGCTGCCGATAATATTTGACAAAAAGTCGTCTGAAAGCCGGAAATTGGTTTCATTAGATAATAAATAAATTACGCACGCATGCGCTTCTCAAGGTTGAGCTAAGAGGCCGTCTGAAACAACAAATACGTTTCAGACGGCCTTCCTTTCAACAAGCCGCCACAGCAATCAGACAAAAGCAACCCACCGCCACACCCGTATCGGCGGCATGGGCGGACAAACCACCATCCGAAGCGTTCAAGACACAGAAACCTATCAGAGCAAACAGCAAAACGGCAATGTCCAAGTTACCGTCGGTTACGGATTCAGTGCAAGCGGCAGTTACAGCCAAAGTAAGGTCAAAGCAGACCATGCCTCCGTAACCGAGCAAAGCGGTATTTATGCCGGAGAAGACGGCTATCAAATCAAAGTCAGAGACAACACAGACCTCAAGGGCGGTATCATCACCTCCGGCAAGAGTGCCGAAGACAAAGGAAAAAACCTTTTTCAGACGGCCACCCTTACTGCCAGCGACATTCAAAACCACAGCCGCTACAAAGGCGAAAGTTTCGGATTGGGTGCCAGCGTTGCCGTAAGCGGCAAAACACTGGGACAGGGAGCACAAAATAAGCCTCAAAACAAACACCTGACAAGCGTGGCCGATAAAAACGGCGCAAGTTCATCAGTAGGCTACGGCAGCGATAGCGACAGTCAAAGCAGCATCACAAAAAGCGGCATCAATACCCAAAACATTCAAATCACAGACGAAGCCGCACAAATCAGGCTGACAGGCAAAACAGCGGCACAAACCAAAGCCGATATTGGTACAAACGTAACCACAGACACCGTCGAACGACATTCAGGCAGCCTGAAAAACGTATTTAACAAAGATAGAGTGCAAAGTGAACTGGATTTACAAAGAACCGTCAGCCAAGATTTTAGTAAAAATGTTCAACAAGCCAATACCGAGATTAACCAACATTTAGACAAACTCAAAGCAGATAAAGAAGCAGCCGAAACAGCAGCAGCCGAGGCATTAGCCAATGGCGATATGGAAACTGCCAAACGCAAAGCCCATGAAGCTCAAGATGCGGCAGCAAAAGCAGATAATTGGCAACAAGGCAAAGTCATTCTCAACATGTTAGCCTCAGGTTTAGCTGCGCCGACCCAAAGCGGAGCGGGCATTGCTGCGGCTACCGCATCGCCAGCCGTATCGTATGCGATTGGACAGCACTTTAAAGATTTAGCCGGTCAAAACGCGAATGGCAAACTAACCGCCAGTCAAGAAACCGCTCACGTTCTTGCCCACGCGGTATTAGGAGCAGCGGTTGCCGCAGCAGGAGACAACAATGCTCTAGCAGGAGCATTGAGTGCGGGCGGGTCGGAAGCGGCTGCGCCTTACATCAGCAAATGGTTATACGGCAAAGAAAAAGGAAGCGACTTAACGGCGGAAGAGAAAGAGACTGTAACGGCGATTACAAACTTATTGGGTACGGCTACGGGTGCGGCAGTCGGCAACAGCGCAACAGATGCGGTGCAAGGCAGCCTGAATGCGCAAAGTGCGGTGGAGAATAATAACGGTGCAAGAAGAGCGAGAAACTCGCGAAATTTATTTTGGACAGAAGCACAAAATGCACAAAATGAATTAAATGCTATGCGGATTAATGCGCTAACCCAAAGTATTAGACGCATTGAACCTAATTTTAGAGGCATTCCAAGTTTACGCGATCCAAATAGACCAATTCCAAATGAAGAGGTTAGAGACTATGAAAATTATTTAAATAGAATTTTACCAAAACAACCCATTACATTGCTTAATTCATCATCAACAATACTTGGAACACGTCAAAACATTAGAGAAACTTTTAATCAAGCATTAGACAATTTATCTAGAGACAATACATTAAATGAGTTAGGTAAAGGATTCAATGCTAGACAGAGAGTAAGAGGAAATTTAGATGCTAGCAATATCAACTTACAAATTGGTTTTAAAACGATCAGACCAAATTCATCTGCCAGCAAAAATGGAATGCCGATATATTCTAACGTAAGTAGAGGAGAAATATTTGATTTGTATGAAAAATATTCAGGTCAGAGGCCTGATTTTAGGAATATTCCGAATAAAGGGCAATTATCTTCTACGACTATTACATCAGGACCTTGGAAAGGAACGACCATCATTTTAAGAAATTTTTCAACTAGCCGAGAACAAACTGGAGCAAAATGGACAATTGAGTTTAGGAATCAACCTGCTTCAGTACGTGGGTAAAGATTAGAGTTAAAATTTAGATAAAGGTTACGTTATGAATGCGAAGATAAAATATAATCTTTTAGAATATTGTGAATATTTAGGTGGTATTTTTGGTGTTTATAAAAATTATTTAAATATGGATATCAAAGATCCAAATTTAAAAATTAAATTTTTTGATTTTTTGGAAGAACTTTTATCAGATGGTGTTATTGAATTATGCGATTATCGTGAAAACCCTCCAAAAATATTAACTGGTTCGCCAAAAACACAGGTAGATGAATTAAGAAGAATTTGGCCAGATATGGAAGAGATGTTGCTATATTTTCCAGATAATCCTTGGTTTTATGTAGAGCATTTTTGGTGGGGAGCAACTTGCCCTATTGAACTGACACAATTGCCTAAAATAGAAATTTACGAAGAACAAATGAAACAAGCTTAAAGCCAGCGTAACCAGCCTGTATGACAAGGTGCAGGCGAACAATCCAATATCAACATCACGGGCTCAGATGTTTCAGGTAAAGCAGGAACCGGCCTGATTGCCGATAAGCAAATCCATCTGCAATCCACCGAACAAAGCAACATCGAACGCAGCCAAAACAAATCAGCAGGCTGGAACGCAGGTGCTGCCGTATCATTCGGACAAGGGGGCTGGTCATTAGGCTTTACCGCAGGCGGCAATGTCGGCAAAGGCTACGGCAATGGCGATAGCGTAACCCACCGCCATAGTCACATAGGAGAAAAAGGCAGCCAAACCCTTATCCAAAGTGGTGGCGATACCATCATCAAAGGCGCACAAGTACGCGGCAAAGGCGTACAAGTTAATGCCAAAAACCTAAGTATTCAAAGCGTACAAGATAGCGAAACCTATTAAAGCAAACAACAAAATGCCGGCGCACAAGTTACCGTCGGTTACGGATTCAGTGCAAG
>NZ_KV830573.1:0-3354 GCF_001836795.1 Neisseria sp. HMSC061H08
ACAGGCTAAGTGTGCCTGTTGCCGCCTAAAAGACGGCCCGGATGCCTGATTATCGGGTATCCGGGGAGAAAAACGGGGATATTTGGCACGAAAACAGCCGAAAACCTGTGTTTGAGTTTCGGCTGTTAGGGGAGAAGGGAAAAGGGGTATTTTGCAAAAGTCTCCCACTATATATATCGCAGACTCAAATGAAACCTTCCACATCTTGGTATTTGCAACCCACAACAAAAAGGTCGTCTGAAACCCAAATTGGTTTTCAGACGACCTTTCTATTTCAAGGCGATAGGCTTATTTGTTGAAGAAAACCAGCGTCCACGGCAAGACGTAGGCTTGCAGCAGGGTCAACAGACCGACGAAGGTACAGAAAATCAAGCTGTGTTTCACGGTGAAGCGGAACAGGTTGGATTCTTTGCCTTCCAGACCGACTGCCGCGCAGGCGATGGCGATGGATTGCGGCGAAATCATTTTGCCGGTCACGCCGCCGGTGGTGTTGGCAGCGACGGTCAGCTCGGGTACGACGTTGATTTGATGCGCGGTGCTGGCTTGCAGCGAACCGAAGAGCGCGTTGGCGGAGGTGTCCGAACCGGTCAGGAATACGCCCAGCCAGCCGAGGAACGGCGAGAAGAACGGGAACACGGTGCCGGTGGCGGCGAGGACGAGTGCCAATGTGGACGACAGGCCTGAATAGTTTGCCACGAATGCAAAGCCAAGTACCAAGCCGATAGACAGGATGGACAGGCGCAGTTCTTTGAGCGTTTCAAAGAAAGTGCTGACGGCTTCGGAAGGTTTCATTTTCAGCAAAACGGCGGAAACGATGGAAGCAAACAGGATTGCCGTGCCGACTGCGCCGAGGAGGTCGATTTTGAACACGGCGGCGTATGGTGTCGGCTCGCTGACGATGGGCGCGGCTTTTTGTACCAAGTTGTGCAGCATCGGCCAGTCGAATTTGATGGTGGCAACGCCCAAAGCCTCTTTAACGCCCTTAATCGTCCAGACGCTGACAAAAACGGTCAGGATGGCGAAAGGCGACCAGGCTTTGATGATTTGTCCGGCAGTGTATTCGCCCGCTTTGCGCTCGGCCGGTTTTTTCATGCCGTTGAAGGTGAAGATTTCTTTAGGCTGCCATTTTTTCAGGAAGGCAGACAGGCAGACCAGGCTGACCAATGCGGAGGTCACGTCGGGTAACTCGGGGCCGATGAAGTTGGCGGTAATGAACTGGGTAGTGGCGAAAGATACGCCCGCCACCAATACGGCAGGCCAAGTTTGGCGTATGCCGCGCATACCGTCCATCATGGCGACCAACCAGAAAGGAACGATAATCGACAGGATCGGCAGTTGGCGGCCGGCGACCTGACCGATGTGGTAAGGGTCGAGGTTGGACACTTGACCGGCAACCAGAATTGGAATACCCATCGCACCGAAAGCCACAGGCGCGGTATTGGCAATCAAACACAAACCGGCGGCGTAGAGCGGATTAAAGCCCAAGCCCACCAGCAAAGAGGCAGTAATCGCCACTGGCGCACCGAAGCCTGCCGCACCTTCGAGGAACGCGCCGAAGGAGAAGCCGACCAGCAGCATTTGCAGGCGTTGGTCTTCGGTAATCGAAATCACGGAAGCGCGGATGATGTCGAACTGCCCTGTTTTCACGGTAATTTTATACAGGAACACGGCGGTAACAATAATCCATGCAATCGGCCACAAACCGTAAGCAAAGCCGTAAAGCGCGGAAGAAACCGCCATGCCCGCAGGCATTCCGAAGCCTAATATGGCAACGCCAAGCGCAATCAGCAGCGTATAAAGCCCCGCCTGATACCCCTTGAGCTTCAGGATGGTCAGTGCGACGAAGAAGAAGATAATGGGCAGGAGGGCGACGGCAGCCGTCAAATATAGGCTGCCGCCCACTGCGGTATAGTTTTGAATCCAAGTTTCCATTGGGAAAATCTCCGAATATTTTTCTAATATACTTTCCTAAATTGGTAAAACCAATTTTTTGAACGGAGGACACTTTACGAAACTTTAATATGGCAGTCAATTATTTTTTTAAACAACCTTGCTGCATAAGTGCAAAATTGTTATTTAATTTTAAATAAAACAAAACATTATATGAATTGTAAAAATGTAACCCGATATAGTTTTAAACCATATTCGGGTAGAACAAGCCATATTGACGGGATATGGCCGGTTAATTAGAATACCGCGACATTGGGCACACCAATTTGGTCATGCCAATTTTGACGCAGATTGCCATTTCAGACGACCTGCTGCATCACATTATCGGATTTGAGTCTTCCTCATAAAGAAAACATGAGGGAAAAGAGGGAATTAAAATGACAAAACTGGTTCGGCCACAAAAAATCAGCGACCAAATATTGTCGATATTAGAAGAACGGATTGCGACGGGCGTTTACGAAGAAGGCGGCAAAATCCCGCCCGAACGCACGTTGGCGGAAGAATTTGGCGTATCGCGCCCGTCGGTCAGGGTCGCACTGAACATCTTGATTGCGCGACAGGTTTTGGAAGCGCGTCAGGGTGACGGCTATTACGTTTCCGTCAAACCGCAACAAGATTTCCTCCAAAGCTGGCAGGAATTGCTCGGCAAACATACCAACTGGGAAACCGACGTTTTCGATTTCAGCTGCCATATCGAAGGCTGCATGGCATCGCTGGCGGCCGAGCGGCGCACCGATGCCGATTTGAAACGGATTGATTTTTGGCGGCAAAAATTCGAATCCGCCTGCGAAAGCGGCCATCTGGAACATCAAAGCGAAGCCGACGTAAGCTTTCACCAAACCATCGCCGATGCCGCACACAACATCCTCTTCAGCCACCTCTCCGGCGGCCTGCTCAAAATGCTCTACCGCCAGACGCGCAGTATCATCATCTATTCCAACCAAACCGAAGACCCACGCCCCAAGCTGATCGCGCAACACCGCGCCATCTACGAAGCCATACTCGAACGCCGCCCTGCCGATGCCGCCGAAGCCGCCAAAATACACTTAAACTACGTCGCCAACAGCATCTTGCAAAACAGGGAATACAAAAGCCGCAACGAACACGCCGACACGCTGGCGCAGAACGACTTGAAGCGGGCGCAGGACTGGTAAACATTCAACACTTCTCAGATTAGAGCATGAATACTTCGGCGGCTAACCCTTCTTGCTGATATAAGTTCATGCACACAAAGGTCGTCTGAAAACCTGGATGCAAGGTTTTCAGACGACCTTTTTCTATTTCTTGTTTTACACATTAATCCCATACAACAAGATTTGTCTGAAAATTAAACCTATTCAAATACCAATATTTATATAGTGGATTAACTTTAAACCAGTACGGCGTTGCCTCGCCTTGCCGTAC
>NZ_KV830574.1:0-16762 GCF_001836795.1 Neisseria sp. HMSC061H08
ACCAGTCAACACCTTTCGCAAAATTATTTTCAAAAATTTAACCACCACCCTGTTTTAACAGGGTTTTTATTTTTCTAAAAACATTCAAAACTTCCCTATTCTCTTTCCAAATCCAACCCGATTCAATACTAAGGCCGTCTGAAAGAGTATTTCAGACGGCCTTTTGAATTTGACCCTCGCTTTAATTTATATTGTTGGCGCTTGTTTTTTGGTATGATGTTTCCTTGATTCTTTTATATCAGCCTCGAGTTTGCTATGTCTGTCTATACCAGTGTTTCCGACGCTCAAATGCGTGACTTCCTTCTGCAATATGATTTGGGAGATTTTGTTTCTTTGCAGGGGATTGCTCAAGGAATTACTAATAGTAATTATTTTTTGACTACTTCAACCGGTCGTTATGTATTGACTGTTTTTGAGGTTTTGAAATCAGAAGAACTGCCTTTCTTTCTAGAACTAAACCAGCATTTGAGTCTGAATGGTGTTGCCTGCGCCGCTCCGATTGCTCGTAAAGATGGCGGACTGCATTCTATTTTGGCCGGAAAACCGGCTTGTTTGGTTACTTGTTTGAATGGTTCTGATACTGGCTGGCCAACTGAAGCTCAATGCTTCCATACCGGTGCTATGCTGGCCAAAATGCATTTAGCCGGCCAAGACTTTCCTTTAAAAATGAAAAATCCTCGTTATGATGACTGGTGGCACGATGCCTGCACTCAGTTGCTGCCTGTTTTAGATTCTGAGGATGCTGCACTGCTTCAATCTGAAATTGCAGCTTTAGATGAAAATCTAGGAGAGCATTTACCTTCCGGTATTATCCATGCCGATTTATTTAAGGACAACGTATTGCTTAATGGAGATGAAGTTTCCGGCTTTATCGACTTCTATTATGCGTGTAACGGTAATTTCATGTACGACCTGGCAATTGCGGTTAACGATTGGGCACGAACAGCTGATAACAAATTAGACCCTGTCCTTTATGATGCCTTTATCCATGGCTATGAAAGCGTACGTCCATTATCTGATGAAGAACACGCGTATTTTCCTACTGCACAAAGAGCCGGATGTATTCGTTTCTGGGTATCTCGCCTACTTGATTTCCATTTCCCTCAATCAGGAGAAATGACGTTTATTAAAGATCCAAATGCATTTAGAGATCTATTATTGAGTTTTAAATAATATAATAGATAAAAGGCCGTCTGAAATTCAGACGGCCTTTTATCTAATGCCCTCCCCCGCCGGAACCGCTAAACGGAGGTCTTGCCAGCCAAATAATGGGAATCATACTGATGAATATGATACTGCCTGCCAAGAAGATTTCATTTGAGCCAATAATAAAGCCTTGTTGGGAAATAGTACTATTTATCGTAGCCAGGGCTTGCTCTTTGCTCAGGCCATTGGCCATCATGCCTTGAATAGATTGGTTGCTGATTGAGGACAATGAATTAATATGTTCGGTCAGCTGAGTATGGTGCAGAGCTTCGCGCCGTTCCCACATGGTGCTGACAACGGACACTCCGACACCGCCCATAAAGACTCGCAAGAAATTAGACAAGCTACTGGCCGAGGCAATTTGGTTGCCCTTCATATGTGATAAGGTGATACTGGTCAGGGGCAGGAAGAACATGGCTACGCCTAAACCCTGCCAAAACTGTGGCCAAACGACGTTGCTCATATCCATGCCGGCATAGAAGTCGGTTCGCCAATGGAATGTATAGGCAAACACCAAGAAGCTGGCACTGACAAACAGGCGCATATCGACGCGATTGCCAAACTTACCAATAATCGGCGACAGAATAATCGGCAGAAAACCTACCGGTGCAGCAGCCAAACCAGCCCAAGTAGCGGTATAGTCGAGATTTGATTGCAACACCAAAGGCAGCAGGGTCAATGTACCCATATAGACCATAAAGCCCAAGGATGTCGCAACAACGCCTATCGTAAAGTTTCTATTTTTAAACAATGACAAATCGACAATCGGGTATTTCTCGCCCAGCTCCCAAACAATAAAATAGGTCAGAAACACCAAAGCGGTAACGCCCAAAACGATAATCTCTCCTGAGGCAAACCAATCCAACTCTTTGCCCCTATCAAGCATCATTTGCAATGCGCCGATACCGACAATCATCAACACCAGCCCGACATAATCAATCGGCGCCCTGACGATTTCGGTTTCCCTGTGTCTAAGCTGTTTCCAAGCAATGGAGGCGGATAAAACCCCGATTGGGATATTGATAAAGAAAATCCATCCCCAATGCCAGTTGTCCGAAATCCAACCGCCCAAAATCGGCCCCAATACAGGGGCAACGACAACAGTCATCGCCCATAAAGCCAATGCCAATGTTCGTTTTTCAGGCGGATAGGAAGCCATCAGAAGACTTTGGGACAAGGGAATCAAAGGCCCGGCGATAAAGCCTTGCAACACCCGGAAAAAAACCAAGGCTTGAAGATTATGCGCCATACCGCACAGCCATGACGTTACAACAAAACCAATCACGGCAGCAATAAAGATTTTAACCTCGCCAAACCGCTTGGCCAAAAAGCCGGTCAGGGGGACGGAAATGGCATTGGCTACGGCAAATGAGGTAATCACCCAAGTGCCCTGCGTGGTCGCCGCACCCAAATCCCCTGCGATAACAGGCACGGCGACGTTGGCGATGGTGCTGTCCAAGACTTCCATAAATACGGCCAAGCTGAGCGCCAACGTTGCCAACACCAGCTTAAACCCTTGTAACGGCGGATAATTCATATTTTTAAACTATAAGACAACCGCCAAAGCGGTCGATTGAAGAGAATCAATATTTCAGACGGCCTGAGCCTTCAATGAAAGACCCAGGCCGTCTGAAAAGATTATTTTGCGTATTGCTCGAAGATTTTATCGACTAAAGCATCGGCGGCTTTCCAATCCACACTTTCCGTTTCCGGCAGCGCAGTATTTCGTTCTGCTTCGGCAGTCATGGCTTTACCGCTGCCCTTCTCGGCAATATCGACTTTAACAGTCATCGACAAACCGACACGGAGCGGATTTTGTTGCAATTCTTTAGCATCCAAACTGATACGCACCGGTACACGTTGCACGACTTTAATCCAGTTGCCCGTTGCGTTTTGAGCCGGCAGTAATGAGAACGCACTGCCCGTACCTGCCGACAAGCCCATTACCTTGCCATGGTAAACCACTTTACTGCCGTACAAATCGGCTGTCATTTCAACAGGCTGGCCGATTTTCATTTTGCGCAGTTGCGATTCTTTAAAGTTGGCATCCACCCACAATTCAGACAGAGGCACAACGGCCATCATCAGCGTACCTTGTGCGATACGTTGGCCGACTTGGACATTGCGTTTGGCAATTTGACCGCTAATCGGCGAACGGATTTGCGTACGTTGCAGATTCAGCCAAGCGTCTTTGATGTGGCTGATGGCCGTCTGAACTGCCGGTTGTTGGCGCAGAGGAATATTGTTGCCCAACGCTGCCTGAGCAGAAACTTCTTCCGCCTCAACCGCTTTCAATGCAGCCTGAGCCTGAACCACAGCGGCGCGAGCATGGCTGAGTTCTTCGCCGGAAACCGCTTCCGTACCCGCCAAAGATTCGCGGCGGCGCAAATCGGCTTGTGCACGGGCCAAATCGGCTTTGCGCAACAACACTTGAGCTTTGGCTTTTGAATTGACCGCAGCCTGCTGTTTGTTTTGACGAATGGCCTGAATCAATTCATTTTGCGCGCGATCGTATGCCAGCTGAAAATCGCTGTCATCCAAAGCCACCAACACATCGCCTTTTTTCACGACATCCGTATCGTCATACATGACTTTGCGCACCGTGCCGTTCACCTGCGGCGTAATCATCACCAAATGACCGGCCACATAAGCATCTTCCGTTTCTTCTTCATGTTGCCAAAACAGGAAATACGCCAAAGCGACTCCTGCTGCCGCAATAAGGAATAGGAGTGTAACGATAACTAAATTGCGTTTGCGATGCGTTTTAGCGCCGGAAGCGGCTACTTCCGTTTCTTTTTGGACATTATTTTTTTCTGATTGAGTATCCATAAGTCCTAACTTTAATTCTGCACATGTGATAACGATATTAGTGTCTTGTCGGGCAGCTGACTTATATCATCAGTCCCCAATACGCGCGTTTAACGCGCTAAAGAGTCATATTCTATAGTTACACTCTATTCATTACAATAATTTCTTCCGGTAGCAAATGTAAATCAGGTAAGGAAAAGGCCGTCTGAAATCCCTTTCAGACGGCCTGCCGTTTTAATCAAACGTTTATTTCTTATTTAACTTAAAACCTCCGCCCAATTGGGCATTGAGATTACTCCAAGCTGTCAGATATTCTGCATGATATTGAACCGCCGACATTTTCGTACGCACAGCTTCGTCTTGTTTTTGCAAAGCGGTCAAACCGTTATCCAAGCCTGCACGAACGCGTCCTTTCGCATTTTGTACAGATTTATCCGCGATATTGACCATCTTGTTCCAAGTATCTTGTCGGCTTTTCAGGCTTTGGTAGTCGACTACGGCATCTGCCGCCGAACGCATGGCATTCAAAACAGTTTGGTCATACACGGCAACCTGCTCGTTATATTGGGCACGTTTGCCCGCCAATTTGGACTGCAGCGCGCCGGAAGTAAACAATGGCAGATTCAAAGCCGGAACGATGCCCAACATACCGGATGTCCGTCCGCGAATCAGATTGAACGCATCAATATGCGTCATGCCTGCCAAAACTTTCAACTCAATATTCGGATAAAACTCTGCTTCGGTTGATTTGACGATATGCCATTTCTCTTCAAGCAAGGCTTTTTGTGCCGCGATATCGGGGCGGGCCGCCAGCAAGTCCGCTTCAATACGGTTAACCGGCAATGACGGCACAGCGGCCATTTTTTCCGGAACCTGTCCATTTAATGCACCCGGTACACGGCCGGTCAATACTGCCAGACTGTTGCGGATTTTCTCGTTTTTCTGAGTCCATGCCGATTTTTCAAGCTGCAATTGTTGTTGCGCCATTTCCAGAGCGTGCAACGCATCGGCAGGAGCCAGTTGCGCTTTAACGCGTTGTTGCATCAGTTTCAATGCTTTATCCGCCAACTCTATGCGCGTATCCAGCAGCGCCAGTTGTTCTGTCGCCATCTGCCACGCAAAATATTGGGCGGCAACGGCGTGAGCCAACTCGGTGCGGATATGATGCGCTTCATACACCGCAGCTCTGCTTTTTCCTAAAACAGCTTGAATCTGCTCTCGGTTTTTACCCCAAAAGTCGAAAACCAAGCTGCCTTGTAAAGCTGCGTGCGCCAAAACCAAAGTATGGTCGGTATCGACCATACCGGCTTGAGGTTTGGGTGAAACATAGGTACCAATACCGGTTACACCCAAGCCGACTTGCGGTTTGTTTGCGGCTCCTACAACGCCCAGCTGCGCCTGAGCCTGCTCAAACCTTGCTTTGACGACACGCAGATTGGTAGACGTCTGAATGGCGGAAGCAATCAAATTGTTTAATTTTTTATCTTTCAGCTTCATCCACCAGCCGTCTTGGGCAGTAGCGGCAGATTGGCCTTGCGGCAGCGGATAGGCTGTTGTCTCATCCAAAGGCGACTGTTTGCCGAACGGCGCACATGCCGCCAACAGCGAAACAGCGGCAACGCATATGCTTGATTTGACCAAACCTAATTTCATACAGACTCCGTTGATGTGTGTCTGCCGCAGACCATCAGGCCGTCTGTTGTCAATTACCCAAACGGTTCAACAGTTTACCCAACAGGTGTTGCAGCATATCATAATCCTCTTTCGTGAAATCTTCCCACGCTTGGCCGCTCTGACGGGCAATTTGCGGCCATACTTTGTGGATAAAGGTCTCACCCGAAGGGGTCAATTTTAGCACAATCTGACGACGGTCTTTTTGATTGATATAACGCTCTACCCAACCGCGCTCAACCATGTCGTCCGACAGGCGTGTCGCACTGGTGCGCGTCAAGTCCATCAGGTCGCTCAAGCGTGAAGGCAGGATTTCGCTGTTTGGGCTGACGTAAACCGCCATCAGGGAAAACCACAGGTTTTCATTGATGCCGAACGCTTTTAGGTTTTCGTTCAAATGGCTGCTCAAACGTTCGGTTACGATGCGCAACATGCGGGATACTTGGTTTTGCTGCTCCGGAAACTGCGGCAGACGGGTAGAAAGCAAACGCATTGCGTTGACTAATTCGGTTTGTGAAAAACTCATAAATTCCTTCTTTCTGAGTGAGTTATTTTATTCGATATCAATCAAAATAAAATATGATGTAATAATTTACTTTAAGATACCAATTACTTACTTTAAGACGTTATACTAATTCAGATGATTATTTTAGTGTATGAAAATCTGATAATCGGTTACATGATCCTACTAAACGGATTTTTCTATGCCTAAATCATGAGAATCTAACCATAAAAAAGGCCGTCTGAAACCTTGATGACAACTTTCAGACGACCTCCATAACAGATTAAAATAAGCTTTTCCACTTAAACCGGATGCAAACCATGAACACTTCCGCCTTTTTCCCCCATATCACCCTTATCGGCGTCGGTTTAATCGGCGGATCGTTCATGCTCGACCTCAAACGCTTGGGGCTGGTGCAAAGCGTTACCGGCATCGACACCAATGCCGACAACCTCAATTACGCGCTTGACTGCGGCATCATCGACCATGCCTATCCGAATATTTGCGCCGAAAGCATCGGCAATGCCGATTTGGTTTTAATTGCCACTCCAGTCTCCGTCCTGCCTGACGTATGCCGCGACATCAAACCCTTCTTAAAAGACACCGCCTGCGTTTCCGATGTCGGCAGCACCAAACAATCGGCACTCAATGCCTTCCGCACCCACTTATCAGACCGCCTGCCGCAATGTTTTGCCGCCCACCCGATTGCCGGTTCGGATCAAAGCGGCGCAAAATCCGCGCGTTGCGGTTTGTTTCAAAACAGCCGCCTGATCATTACCTTGCACGGCCACGAGGCTTCAGACGGCCTAAGACGGTTGAAAAGCCTGTGGCAGGCGGTTGGTTCGCAGATTTTCACCATGAGTGCCGAAGAACACGACAATATTTTTGCCGCCGTTTCCCACTTGCCGCACTTGGCCGCCTTTGCCTATGTCCACGCTTTGGTCGACCATCCGCACGGCAAAGACTACCTCCCCTATGCCGCCACCGGCTTTCGCGACTTTACCCGCATTGCCTCCAGCCACCCTGCCGTTTGGACCGACATCAGCATGGCCAACCGCCCTACCCTGCTCAAACTGACCAGCGATTTGAAAGAACAATTATCCAAATTGGAACAACTCCTTTCAGACGGCAACAAAACCGAGCTTTACCGCTATTTTGAAGAAGCCGCACAAATGCGTAATGACTGGCTGAAAAACCGTTAAACCTGTTTTCAGACGGCCTGAGACCTTCTCGGCCAAACCTTCATCACAATAAAAAGGGCATCTGTTTAGATGCCCTTTTAGATTTCTTACGACTTCAACGTTTCACTCAGTCTTTCAAACGGAACTCAGCCGCTCTGGCGTGCGCGGTCAAGCTTTCGCCATGCGCCAACACGCTGGCGGTTTTGCCCAACTTCTGCGCCCCTTGTTCTGAAACCTGAATCAGACTGGAGCGTTTTTGGAAATCATATGTTCCCAAAGGAGAAGAGAAACGCGCCGTGCGGCTGGTCGGCAAAACGTGGTTGGGCCCTGCGCAATAGTCGCCAAGGCTTTCACTGGTATAGCGTCCCATGAAAATCGCGCCGGCATGGCGGATTTTTTTCGCCCACTCTTGCGGATTCTCGACCGACAGCTCCAAGTGTTCGGGAGAAATATAGTTGGCGATTTCGCAGGCTTCGTCCAAGTCTTTAGCCAAAATCATTGCGCCGCGGTTGCCCAATGACGCTTCAATAATCGAACGGCGCGGCATGGTTTCAATCAAGCGGTTCATGGCCGTCTGAACTTCGTCCAAATACGCTTGAGAAGTACCAATCAAAATCGCTTGTGCAATTTCATCGTGTTCCGCCTGACTGAACAAATCCATGGCCACCCAATCGGCAGGCGTCGTGCCATCGGCAATCACCAGAATTTCAGACGGCCCTGCCACCATGTCGATGCCGACCACGCCGAACACGCGTCGCTTGGCCGCAGCGACAAAAGCATTGCCCGGGCCGGTAATCTTATCGACTTGAGGCACGGATTCCGTACCATAAGCCAAAGCCGCAACCGCCTGAGCACCGCCGACCGTAAACACTTTGGTCACACCAGCCACAAAAGCAGCCGCCAACACAATATCGTTGCGCTCGCCTTTCGGAGTGGGAACGACCATGATGATTTCTTTCACGCCGGCAACGTGGGCAGGCATCGCGTTCATGATGACGGAACTCGGATAAGCGGCTTTACCGCCCGGAACATAAATACCGACACGGTCAAGCGGCGTAATCTGTTGGCCCAAAAGCGTGCCGTCTTCGTCTTCGTACGTCCACGATTCCATTTTTTGGTGTTTATGGTAGCTTTCCACCCGTTGCGCGGCCGTTTTCAAGGCCGTCTGAATGTTTTCGGGCAAACGTTCAAACGCAGACTGCAAATCGTCTTGCGTCAGGATTAAATCGTCAATGGTTTGTGCGGATGTACCGTCAAAGCGGTTGGTATATTCAATCAGCGCTGCATCGCCGCGTTTTTGAACATCGGCGCAGATGTCGGCAACAATACGGTCGATTTCAGGGTTTTGCGCGGTTTCAAAAGCGAGTAACGCTTTGAGTTCGGCTTGAAAATTAGGGGATTGGGTGTCGAGTTTCTTCATGGTTTACTCTCTTCCTTGTTTCATTCCTATTGTTTTCAGACGGCCTCAATCACTCAAAGGCCGTCTGAACATTATCTTTTCAAAAAACCTTTTTTCTGCAAAAACGCCAACATATGCGGCCGCACAGGGTTACCCAAGGTTTTGGCCAGCGATTCTTTCCAAGGTATCGGACTTCCCTTGCGTAACTCATAATAATCCGCTACTGCCTGATTATAGGCTTCAACCGCATCGGCATTCAGGCTCGGACAGGCGTTTTCGGCATAGACCATTTCCTTAGGCAGGCGCGGTTTGAGCGGCGGGTCTTGATCGGGATAACCGAGGCACAACCCCACCAAAGGCACGCAATAATCCGGCAGGTTCAATACGTCCGACACTTTTTGCACATTATTGCGCAACGCGCCGATATACACGCCGCCCAGCCCAATCGATTCGGCGGCAAGCAATACGTTTTGCGCCATAATGCCCGCATCGACCGCGCCAATCAGGGTGACTTCCGCCCAATCAATTTGCGCATCGGGAAACATTGCCTTGTGTTTGGAAAAATCGATGCAAAACAATAAAAATTCCGCACAATGGACAATATAAGGTGCGCTTCCTGCCGCTTCATGTATCCCCTGCCTCAGCGCAAGATCGGATACGCGGATGATGGAAACGCATTGCAGATTGTTGGAAGTCGAAGCCTGCTGTCCGGCGCGAACCAGCGTATCAAGGATTTCATCGGCAATCGGCTCGGAAGTAAACCTGCGGATGGAACGATGGGAAAGAATCGTATCGAGTGTCGGTTTGCTTTGCATCATGACGGGGCTTTCAAACTGGGTTGGCAGACAGGTTTTGCCAAAAACTTTTCAGACGGCCTTAGCGGCATTTTCAAATGCCTGAATAATCGGATTCAACAGCGCATATTTGGTTTTCAACGCCGCCTTGTTGACCACCAAGCGGCTGGAAATATCAGCCACATGTTCCACAGCTTCCAAACCATTGGCCTTCAATGTATTGCCGCTGGAAACCAAATCGACAATCGCGTCGCTCAAACCGACCAAAGGCGCAAGTTCCATCGAGCCGTACAGTTTGATGATGTCCACATGCACACCCTTGTCGGCAAAGTGTTCGGCGGCGATGTCTGGATATTTGGTGGCAATCCGCAAGCGGCTGCCGGGTTTGGAAGCGGCGGCGTAATCAAAACCTTTTTTCACCGCAACCATCATGCGGCATGAGGCGATGTGCAAATCCAAAGGTTGATACAGGCCATCTCCGCCATGCTCAATCAACACATCCTTGCCGGCAATACCGAAATCCGCCGCACCATATTGCACATAAGTCGGCACATCGGTCGCTCGCACAATCACCAAACGGATATTGTCATGATTCGTGCCAATAATCAGCTTGCGCGACTTTTCCGGCTCTTCCGCAGGCACAATACCGGCGGCGGCCAACAGCGGCAGGGTTTCCTCAAAAATTCGTCCCTTGGATAAAGCAACCGTTAAAAGTGTGTCGGTCATTTTGTTCTTCTCCTTTGCCGTATCAAAAACAAGAAGGCCGTCTGAAATCTACAACCCATTTCAGACGGCCTCAACTACGTTTTTACAATAAAGTTTTCACATCAGCCGCAATCGTTTCCGGCTCGCTGCCATAAGGCGAGAAAATCGCCACTTCGCCGTTTTTATCAATCAAATATGCACCTGAAGAGTGGTCGACCAAATAGTTTTCGCTGTCTTCTTTTTGGTTTACTTTAGCCGATACCACACGGTATTGCTGTTTGATGACAGGCAGGCTTTGATCGCCGGTAGCCGTCAGGCCGATAAAATCAGGGTTGAACTGTTTGGCGTATTTGCCGATTACTTCAGGTGTATCGCGCTCAGGGTCGATGCTGACAAATACTACTTTCACGTCTTTAGCCTGATCGCCCAATTGTTTCAACGTGTCGCTGAAAGTCAGCAACTCGGTTGGGCATACGTCAGGACAGTGGGTATAACCGAAAGACAGGATAACCACTTTGCCTTTCAAGTCGCTCAGGCTGAAAGGTTTGCCGTCGCCATCGGTCAATGTAAAATCACCGCCAATATCTTCTTTGCGCATATCGGTACCGCGCGCTTGCACTTTGGGCGCAGACTCACCGGAAGCAGCAGGCGCAGCAGAAGCGGCAGGTGTCGAAGAAGCCTCTTTGGTCTCTTCTTTAGGCTGACAAGCAGCCAGAGCAGCCAACGCAAAAGCACTGAGTAGGAAAGTTCGTGTAACGGAAAGCATAAATTTTCTCCAAAACCGTTTCAAATTAAGTGAAGCCAAACAACCGCCCGGCCGATATAAAAACAAAACATCTTCATATTAACGCGTTTGACACATTAAATATAGCCCTTTTTACAGATAAATACTGCTTTTTTTGTTTTAAAAATCTGCCTTCCATTTAGATAGCCATCAAACGTAAAAAGTTTAATTCATTAAAAATCAAACAAATATAAAAATAATCCAATTTTTTTTCAATTACTGCTTTACAAAATTCGAGAACTCGCTATAATGACGACTTCTTCGCTAGCCCAGGTGGCGAAATTGGTAGACGCAGGGGACTCAAAATCCCCCGCCGCAAGGTGTGTCGGTTCGAGTCCGACCCTGGGCACCAAATTAAAAAAACCTCTTGATTCAGTCAAGAGGTTTTTTGCTATTTATCATTTACAAAAACCTTCTCCTTACTCAAACTGTCAACAATCTCCCCACATCAAGCTCAATCAAACTGTTTTTTTATTTCTTTAAAATCAAACGATAATCTATTTTCACTCCTTAAACGTTAAAAGATGAAAGATTTTGTCTTGCTTGTACAGTCGGATTGCGTTATCGTTTCTACTCTTTTTCACAAACTCTGTGTTTCTTTCCAATTGCTTGGATAGTCTGACTGTCATCGTATTCCCTCAGTGCGCGTACCCTAAATCGCTGCTTGGTGGAATTGCATTACAGGTGCTGTGGTGAGGCGGATTGTTCCTATTGGTTTGAAACCATATAAAAGAGGTCAATATGCAATTATCTGGCGCACAAATCATCGTGCAAAGTCTCAAAGCCGAAGGTGTCGAGTATGTATTTGGCTATCCAGGCGGCGCGGTTATCGAAATCTACGATGCCCTTTTCCAACTCAATAAATTCAAGCACATCCTGGTTCGCCACGAGCAGGCAGCCGTACATGCGGCAGATGCTTATGCCCGTGTCAGCGGCAAAGTCGGCGTTGCCTTGGTAACTTCCGGCCCAGGCGTGACCAATGCGCTGACCGGCATCGCCACTGCTTACAGCGACTCTATTCCGTTGGTAGTTATCAGCGGCCAAGTGGGCAACTCCCTTATCGGGACAGACGCATTCCAAGAAGTGGATACGGTCGGCATTACCCGCCCTTGTGTCAAACACAATTTCTTGGTAACCAATATTGCTGAGTTGGCAGACACCATCAAAAAAGCTTTCCAAATTGCCGCAAGCGGCCGTCCGGGTCCCGTTGTTGTCGATGTTCCTAAAGATGTTACCCAAGCAATGGCTAAATTCAGCTATCCGCAAGAAGACATCTTCATCCGCTCTTACCAACCGGTTGTACAAGGCCACATCGGTCAAATCAAAAAAGCCGTACAAATGCTGGCTTCCGCCAAACGCCCTATTGTTTACTTCGGCGGCGGCGTGGTTTTGGGCAATGCCTCTGAGGAAATGACCAAATTCGTCCGCATGATCGGCGCTCCTTGTACCGGTACATTGATGGGCTTGGGTGCATACCCTTCCAGTGACCGCCAATTCTTGGGCATGCTGGGTATGCACGGTACTTACGAAGCCAACCTCGCCATGCAGAATGCAGACGTTGTACTGGCAATCGGTGCGCGCTTCGATGACCGCGTGATTTCCGTACCGTCCAAATTCTTTGAAAAAGCTAAAAAAATTATTCATATCGACGTTGACCCGTCCAGCATTGCCAAACGCGTCAAAGTGGATATCCCGATTGTCGGCGATGTGAAAAACGTATTGTCCGAAATGATTCAATTGTGGGGTAAGCAAGAATCTGCACCTGCAGCCGACTCATTGGATAAATGGTGGAAAAGCATCGAAGAATGGCGTTCGCGCAACTGCCTGTGGTTTGATAATGAAAGCGAAATCATCAAACCGCAATACGTCATTCAAAAACTGGCCGAAATCACCAATAATTCTGCCATCATTACTTCCGACGTCGGTCAGCACCAAATGTTTACCGCCCAATATTACCCATTTGAGCGTCCTCGCCAATGGCTCAATTCCGGCGGTTTAGGCACAATGGGCGTCGGCTTGCCATATGCCATCGGTGCGAAACTGGCTGCTCCTGATCAAGATGTATTCTGCATCACCGGCGAAGGCTCGATTCAGATGAACATCCAAGAGCTGTCGACCTGCTTCCAATACCGAGTTCCGGTTAACGTCGTTACCCTGAACAACGGCTACCTCGGCATGGTCCGCCAATGGCAAGAACTTTATTACGGCAACCGTGAATCGGAAACCTATTTCGACTCATTGCCTGATTTTGTCAAACTGGCTGAAGCCTACGGCCATATTGGCATCCGTGTAGACAAGAAATCCGATGTAGAAGGCGCTTTACTGGAAGCATTAAACCAAAAAGACCGTCTGGTATTCCTCGATTTCTTGACCGACAAGAAACAAAACGTACTGCCTATGGTCGGCAACGGCAAAGGCTTGGACGAGATGGTTCTGCCGCCGCATATGCGCGAAACATTGTCAGCGTAAGGAGAGAAAAATGCGACATATCTTATCTATTCTGATGGAAAACGAATCAGGTGCGATGAGCCGTGTGGTAGGTTTGTTCTCCGCACGCGATTACAATATCGACTCCTTGGCTGTTGCGCCAACCGAAGACAAAACCTTGTCTCGCATGACCATCGTTACTCATGGCGACGAACACGTTATCGAGCAAATCACCAAACAACTCAACAAACTAATTGAAGTTATCAAAGTGGTTGACTTGAACGAAAGCCGTTTTGTCGAACGCGAACTGATGTTGGTAAAAGTCCGCGCCGTCGGCAAAGACCGCGACGAATTCCTGCGATTGACCGAAATCTACCGCGGCAGCGTTATTGATGTAACAGACCGCAGCTATACCATCGAAATCACAGGCTCTACCGAAAAACTCGACTCTTTCCTCGAAACAGTCGGTCGTGCTCAAATTTTGGAAACCGTACGCACAGGCGCAGCCGGTATCGGCCGCGGCGAGCGTATTTTGAAAATTTAACGCTGTATCGTTCAGACGGCCTGTTACTTTCAACCAAGGCCGTCTGAAAAACAGCAGGAGACAAACATGTCAAGCATCCAAATCGTTGCATTAGTTACCGTCAAACCCGAATACACCGAGGCTCTGGCTGCCCAGTTTAAAGAATTGGTCAAAGCCAGCCGTGTAGAAGAAGGCAACATCAGCTACGACCTGCACCAAGAAATCGGCAAACCCAACCGTTTCGTATTCGTAGAAAGCTGGAAATCCAAAGCAGCTATTGATGAGCACAATGCCAGCGAACATTTCCAAAACTTCGTCAAATCCATCGAAGGAAAAACCGAAGCACTGGAAATCGTCTTGATGAACCAAGTCCCCGCTTAAGCCCCTATTACTTTTAACTCAACCCGGATTATCCGGAACCCTCTTACACTAAGGAAATAAAATGCAAGTTTATTACGATAAAGACGCTGACCTTTCTCTGATCAAAGGCAAAACCGTTGCCATCATCGGTTACGGTTCACAAGGTCACGCACACGCAGCAAACCTGAAAGATTCCGGCGTAAATGTCGTAATCGGTCTGCGCCAAGGCGGCTCTTGGAAAAAAGCCGAAGCAGCCGGCCACGACGTGCGCACCGTTGCTGAAGCAACCAAAGCAGCCGATGTTGTAATGATTCTGTTGCCTGACGAAAACCAACCTATCGTATACAAAAACGAAATCGAGCCTAACTTGAAAGAAGGCGCAGTATTGGCGTTTGCCCACGGCTTCAACGTACACTACAACCAAATTGTACCCCGCGCCGACCTCGACGTTATCATGATCGCCCCTAAAGGCCCAGGCCACACTGTACGCAGCGAATTCCTGAAAGGCGGCGGCGTACCTTCCCTGATCGCCGTTTACCAAGATAAAAGCGGCAAAGCCAAAGACATCGCCCTGTCTTACGCAGCAGCCAACGGCGGCACTAAAGGCGGCGTAATCGAAACCAACTTCCGCGAAGAAACCGAAACCGACCTGTTCGGCGAACAAGCCGTATTGTGCGGTGGCGCAGTTGAATTGGTGAAATGCGGCTTTGAAACTTTAGTTGAAGCCGGCTATGCTCCAGAAATGGCCTACTTCGAATGTCTGCACGAGCTGAAACTGATCGTTGACCTGATGTACGAAGGCGGTATTGCCAACATGAACTACTCCATTTCCAATAATGCCGAATACGGTGAATACGTTACCGGCCCTGAAGTAGTGACTCCTGCAACCAAAGCAGCGATGAAAAAAGCACTGTACCGCATTCAAAGCGGCGAATATGCCAAAATGTTCATCCAAGAAGGCGCGACCAACTACGCCAGCATGACCGCGCGTCGCCGTCTGAACGCCGACCACCAAATTGAAAAAGTGGGTGCTCAACTGCGTTCTATGATGCCTTGGATCGCTAAAAACAAACTGGTTGACCAAGACAAAAACTAATCTGTCTTTCAAACAAATGAAACCTGCCTGTTGTTCGCACAGGCAGGTTTTTTATAATTTTAAAACCCAATACACTATAAATCACACTCAACAAGGCCGTCTGAAAACAATATAAATAACATTTACCTCCAACCTCTATAAGCTGTCTTTCATGATTCTCCTAAAATTTCCTTTTAAAAAAACATATTACGAAATAAACGACTATTTTCTATACCTACTCTGTCTGCAAAAAACAACGTTTCCAATCAAAAATACGCCTAAAACAAGAGGAAAATTTGTTTTCTTAAGCCATAACCTTTATATTATGGTCATGGAATCGTTGAAACAGAACGATATCGTAATAAGAAGAACGAATGCTCGCTTCTTCACACTTAAAAAAGGAAAACAGCAATGAAAAAATCCCTGATTGCCCTGACTCTGGCGGCTCTGCCTGTTGCAGCTATGGCTGACGTAACTCTGTACGGTCAAATTAAAGCTGGCGTAGAAATTTCTAAAGTAAAAGAGGGTAAGACTTCTTCTAAAACTGCTACTGAGATTGCTGACTTCGGCTCTCGCATCGGTTTCAAAGGCCACGAACACTTGGGTAGCAACCTGAATGCTATCTGGCAAGTTGAACAAAAAACTTCTATCGCCGGTGGTGACTCTGGTTTCGCTAACCGTGAATCTTTCTTGGGCTTGGAAGGCGGTTTCGGTAAAGTTCGTGCCGGTAACTTGAATACTGCTCTGAACGACAGCAGCGATAGCTTCGACCCTTGGGAATCTAGTGATGCTAACGCAGACGCTCTGCAATTGGGTAAAATCAAACGTGTAGATTCTCGTAAAGTATCTGTACGTTACGATACTCCTGTATTGGGTGGTTTCAGCGCAAGCGTACAATACCAACCTCGTGACAATGCTAACCCTGGCGACAAATACACTCACACTGTGAAAAGCCGTGAGTCTTACGACTTGGGTCTGAACTACGAAAACTCTGGCTTCTTCGGTCGCTACGCTGGTTCTTATGCTAAACGTGCTGACTTGACTTCTGGTTACCTGGATGCGTTCAACAGCAACACTACTTTGACTGCTGGTACTTATAAAGATCACCAAGCTCACCGTCTGACTGCTGGTTACGATGCTAACAACCTGATGGTTGCTGTTGTAGGTCAATACGAAGGCTTCAAAGCTGACGTAGCTGGTGCTAAGAAAAACGAACGTACTGAAGTTGGTGCAACTGCTGCTTACCGCTTCGGTAATGTAACTCCTCGTGTTTCTTACGCTCACGGCTTTAAAGCTAAAGAAGAAGGCGTGAAACAAGAGAACAGCG
>NZ_KV830574.1:16862-21986 GCF_001836795.1 Neisseria sp. HMSC061H08
GCTGACTACGACTTCTCTAAACGCACTTCTGCTCTGGTTTCTGCCGGCTGGTTGAAAGAAGGCAAAGGCGACTACAAATACGAGAAAACTGCTGGCACTGTTGGCCTGCGTCACAAATTCTAATCTTTGGATTAGTATGAAAAAGAGCCTGTTTTATGCAGGCTCTTTTTTATTCTTATGCCCTACCCTCAACGAAAATTAATTTAAGCGTTGTATATAAAAAGGCCGTCTGAAACCAATCAGTTTCAGACGGCCTTTAGTCTATCTATCCTTATTGCCAAATGACAATAAGTTCAACAGACAAGCTTTATTTTTCATTCAGAATCTTACCGACAATCTCGCCCACATCTTTCGACAAGCCTTCTTGTGCATTGATGCGTTGCAATTCTTTGGTCATGACGGCTTTGCGGTTGGCTTCCAATTTGTTGCAGATGTTGAAAGCCTGCACCAGTCGGGCGGCAACCTGCGGATTAAAACGGTCGATTTCCATCACTTTATCGGCTATAAAGCGGTAGCCGCTGCCATCTTCTGCATGGAAATGAGGAATATTGCGGCTGAAGCTGATCAACAAAGAACGAGCCTTATTCGGGTTTTCAATACTGAACTTAGGATGATTCAAGGCCGTCTGAACTTGCTGCAAAGTATCTTTACGGCGGCTTGAGGCAATCAGTGCAAAGTATTTGTCCATTACCAAAGCATCATCGGCGAATTTATCGGCAAATTGTGTCAACAAACGATCGCGGATGTCGCTTTCATTGCTGTTGATTGCGGATAAGATACCCCATTCGTGGGTCATGTTTTGCGCCATTGCTTCGTAATTTTCTGCAACGTGTTCAATATGCGCAGCGTCAGCACGAAGGATAAATGCCCTGCAAGCATTGCGCAAGGTGCGCCAGCCGGCCAATTCCGGGCTGTATTCATAACGAACAGCGGCATCAGCCTGGTTTTCTTGCTCGGCAGCTTGACGGTTCAACTCGCGCCATTGAGGCAGGAACTTGACGGCAACGGCATTGAGCAAGGCTTCGCGCGCTTGATGAACCTGAATCGGGTCAATATTTTCTTCTTCCGCCCATACATCGGTTTCAGACGGCATTTGCAGCAAAATGGCACGGAATGCCGGATCAAAGTCACCGGAAACCACCAAAGCCAAAGCATCCATCAATGCTTTATGTTCCGGCAAAGGACGGCCTTCCGCCAATGCCTGACGGTTGGCGTTAATGGCGCGATGATACAAGGTTTGAGCAGCCTCCCAACGGGCAAACTCATTTTCATCTGCCGCCAGTAAAGTGGCCAATTCTTGCTCGCTGTACGGATAGTTCAGGGTAACCGGTGCAGAGAAATCTCGCAGCAGAGACGGGATAACCGGCTCATTGACGCCGCCCAACACAAAAGTCTGCTCAGCTTCAGTCAATACCAAAACCGCCTCTTTCACCCGTTTGCCTTGATATTCAAACTCAACCGCTTCGCCTTTCTCATTCAGCAAACCGGTTTTGACCGGAATCATCATCGGCTGTTTGTCTGCCATATCGGGCGTTGCCGGAATGGTTTGTTTGATGGTCAATTCAAACGCACCATCTTTCAGACGGCCTTGGGCATCTAAAACCGGCGTACCGGCTTGGCTGTACCACAAAGCAAACTGATCAAGATTGATGCCGTTTGCGTCTGCCATTGCGGCACGGAAATCATCACAGGTCACTGCCTGACCGTCATGGCGTTGGAAATACAGCTTCATGCCTTTTTGGAATCCCTCTTCTCCGAGCAAGGTGTGATACATACGCACGACTTCCGCACCTTTTTCATAGACGGTCATGGTGTAGAAGTTGTTCATCTCTTCATAGCTGGCCGGGCGGACAGGATGCGCAGTCGGGCCCGCATCTTCAGGGAATTGGAACAAGCGCAGCATACGGACATTGTCGATACGGCGTACCACGCGGCTGGCTCGGTCGCCGGAAAACTCTTGATCGCGGAATACAGTCAAACCTTCTTTCAGAGATAATTGGAACCAATCGCGGCAGGTTACGCGGTTGCCCGTCCAGTTATGGAAATATTCGTGGCCGACAACAGATTCTATGCCTTCAAAGTCGGTATCGGTTGCAGTACGGCTGTTGGCCAGCACGAACTTGGTGTTGAAAATATTCAAACCTTTGTTTTCCATCGCACCCATATTGAAATCGCCCACGGCAACGACCATGAAAATATCCAAGTCGTATTCCAAGCCAAAGCGTGTTTCGTCCCATTTCATCGCATTTTTCAACGATTCTACTGCAAAACCGACTTTAGGTTTGTCTGTCTCAGTGGTGTAGAACTCGATTTTGACCTTACGGCCGCTCATGGTCGTAAAATAATCTTCCGTTACCGCCAAATCGCCTGCTACCAAAGCAAAGAGATAGCTCGGTTTGGCAAACGGGTCTTCCCATTTCACCCAATGACGGCCGTCTGAAAACTCGCCGCCATCGATTTTATTGCCGTTAGACAGCAACACCGGATAGCGTTTTTTGTCTGCAACGATCGTGGTAGTAAATTTAGACATGACATCCGGACGGTCGATATAGAAGGTAATTTTGCGGAAGCCTTCCGGTTCGCATTGGGTAAACAGATTGCCGCCGGAAGCATACAGACCCATCAAAGATTTGTTCTCAGCTGGCAAAATTTCAGTTTCCACTTCCAGCGTAAAGTTTTCAGACGGCACGCCGGCAATCGTCAGTTTTTCGTCTTCCAACACATAATCTACGACCTGGCTGTTTACTTTCACAGACAGCAGTTTTGCCGAACCATCCAATACCAATGGCTCCCCTGCTCTTTCAGGTTGAACGGTCAGACTGGATTTGACGATGGTTTGCGGTTCTAAAATATCGAAATGCAGGTCGGTTTTCAGAATACGGTACGCTGGCGCGGCGTAGTCTTTCAAATAATGGATGGTTTTGCTCATTTGTTCTCTTTCAGAGTCATGCGGTAAATAGATGAAGCATATCGTTTCATCTAGCCTAAATTCAAGTGTTTTCAGAAAAAAAAGCCGTCTGAAACCTAAAATTTCAGACGGCCTCCCTATTCAGACAACAAATCTAGTTGCCTGTCATTGCCAACTTACCATTGATACAGCGCACCGGCACCGACACCGACATGACCGTCGGTATTGGCCGAGAAGTTGCCTTTGACAATCCAGTTGCCGCCGTCGCTCATCGCAGACACGCCGATGGCCATGGCAGACTGACCACCGTAGTAGCCGCTGCCGACACCGATACCGGTCGCACCCGGACGGGTTACTTGCGGAATCGAGCCTTGGGCAATCGCACCGGCCACACCCGCGTAGGCTTTCTTACCTACTTGGTTGATGTTGTTCTGCAACTCGGTACCCAAACCGATCAACTGGTTCACGTTTGCCGCATCTGTACCGTCTTTACCCGGAGCTACATTGGTAATGCGTTGGCCGCCGTTATTCAGACCGACAGGAGACAGTTTGACTTGGTTGTTCGGATTGTTTTCAGTCGGTGCAGCGATGGTTACGCCATCGTTGTTGACCACGGTATTGCCTGCGGTCAGACCATCTTTGTTCAACGCAACTTTATCACCGACTTTCACGCCGTCGTTATTCATCACAGTATCGCCTGCTTTGAATGTATCGGCATTCACTGTCTTCACGCTAATCTCGTCAGCCAACTTCAGTTGAGCGCCACCGGCTACGGTTTCGCTGATGATGTTGCTGTCGCCTTTAACGTTGATGGTGTCGCCCAACGCGTAGTTGTTGTTGCCGGTCGTACCGCCGAAGTTAATGCCTTTAGCAATAGTCGCAGCATTGTTGGCTACGTTTTGGTTGGTTGCGTACAACTGGCTGCCATTGACGGCATCTTTGCTGTTGGCATTGATGTCGCCATCCGCTACGTTGGTTACTTTGTTGCCCGCATTGTCCAAGCCGTCTTTCGTCAGGTTTACCTTGCCTGCTTTCAAGCCATCTTTGTTCAATGCAACATCGTCACCCACTTTGACACCGTCAGTATTCACTGCGGTATCGCCGGCTTTCACGCTGTCAACATCCAAGTCTTTATCGGTTGCCACCTCGTAAACAGTTTGACCCTTGTCGCCTGTTTTCTGAGTCACAACGATGTTCTTACCTTGAACGACTCCAGTCTTAGATGCAGCGGCAGCTTGTTTCAGTTGAGAAACATTGACTGCATCGGTGTCATCCGTACCGGCTGCAACGTTGGTAATCTTATTGCCGCCATTGTCCAAGCCGTCTTTAGTCAGGTTTACCTTGCCTGCTTTCAAGCCGTCTTTGTTCAATGCAACATCATCGCCAACTTTCACACCGTCATTATTCATCACGGTATCGCCTGCGGTAACACTGTCTACTTTCAAGTTTTTATCGGTAGCCACTTTGTAAATGGTTTGGCCATTGGCGCCGACATCCTGAGTAACAACAATGTTATCGCCTTGAACGACTTCAGTCTTAGCCGCAGCCGCAGCTTTGTTCAACTGAGCAACATTCACCGCATCAGTATCATCGGTACCAGCCACAACATTGGTAATCTTGTTGCCGCCGTTGTTCAAGCCAGCTTTAGTCAGGTTGACATCACCAACTTTTACGCCGTCAGTATTGACTGTGGTGTCACCGGCTTTCACGCTGTCAACTGCCAAGTCTTTAGCCAATTTGACTTCCAACTTATCAGAGCCATTCGCTACAACGCCGATATTGCCGTCTGAAAGTTTGGCTGCATCGGTTTGACCGCCAACAATATTCAGCTTCGTACCCGGTTTGCGTTCAACGTCTTTGCCACTGTCGCCGCCGAAAGTCAAAGGCAGATTGGCAGTTGCATTAACGGCTTTGATTGCATCGTGGATATTGTTCTCACCAGTACCGCCAATATCGGTCATGCTGATGTTGCCGCCATTATTGGCCGCATTGCCACCCAATACATTCACCAACTGATCTTGGGCCGCATTCAGCTGCTCTTCAGTCGCCGCACGTTTGCCTTGGGCAAAATCGCTGCCGCCCAAAGTCGTATTGCTCAAGCCGCTGACCTCGCCTTTATCACCATCGATTTTCACCGGAGCAGCTTGACCAACATTCAATACATCGGCCAGTTTCAGCTGTGCACCACCGGCTACGGTTTCGCTGATGATGTTGCT
>NZ_KV830575.1:0-71229 GCF_001836795.1 Neisseria sp. HMSC061H08
AGCTGTACGGACGGTGAGGAGATATTTAGGGGTAATGATGCGGAGTGTCGGCCTTTTATGGGGTGACAATCGGAGGGGAAGGGATATAAGAAAGAAAAAAGGGCGTGAGACACGTCCTTTCGGGAGAGGGGTTATTCGCTCCAGCTGACCCAGCCCAGCATCCAAGTAAGGAGAATCAGACCACCAAATACAATACGGTAGTAGGCAAAAGGAACATAGTTTTTACTGGAGACAAATTTCAGCAAAGCTTTTACTGCCAATAAACCGGCGATAAATGCTGCGATAAAACCGATGGCAATTTGTCCGACATCTTGCAAGGTAAAGAGTTTGTAATTTTTTAAGATGTCGTAACCTGTTGCCGCAATCATCATTGGTACAGCAAGGAAAAATGAAAATTCGGTAGCCGTTTTACGTTCCAGTCCCCACAACATACCTCCCATAATCGTACTGCCTGAACGTGATGTACCAGGGATAAGGGCGCAAATTTGGGCGCATCCTACAACAAATGCGTCGATTGGACGCATATCGTCTACATGATTGACTTTGGGTTTAGCTGTTGTTTGGCGTTTTTCAACCCATAAAATGAAGAAACCACCGAGTACCAGCATGGTAGCAACGGTAATTGGGTTGAAAAGGTGTAATTTGATTTGTTTGCTGAACAAGAGGCCAACAACCGCAGCAGGTATGAAGGCAATAAATAAATTCAGTACAAAGCGATTGGCTGTCCGTTCTTTACCGAGTCCTTTTATGATATGGGTAAATCGTTGGCGGTATTCGAATACGACAGCTAAAACTGCACCGAGTTGAATAGCAATTTCAAATACTTTTCCGTTGCTTTGAAAGTTCATTAAGTCACCGAATACAATCAAGTGGCCGGTACTTGAAATAGGGAGAAACTCGGTTAAACCTTCGATGATACCGAGAATAAGTGCTTTAAATAAAATCAGAATGTCCATAAGTTTTCAGACGGCCTTGAGGCCGTCTTTCTTTTGTTGAATAGTTAAAGTGGTTTTGAGGGTTGTTCGCGGCGGACTTTGACGATGAGCTCATCTATGGTTTTCATACCGGCTTTCCAGTCGGTACCGTTGAAATTGACTTTGTATTTACCACCGACGATGACAGTTGGTGTGTTTTCAATTCGATAAGTTTCCGTCAATTGCTGCATTTTTGCAGCAGCCGATGCGGCAGCAGGACTGTTGTAGGCTTGAAGCAGTTTTTTACTGTCAAAACTCGTCTGTTTACCCACCCATGATCGGAATACATTGGTATCGGCCAGGTTGATTTTTTGTTCGTAAACTGCTTTGAAGATGACCGGATTGGCTTGATATTTCAAACCTGAAAGATTGACGGCTGCGGCAACTTTGGCTAAACCCAACATTTCAGGTATCCAAACGACGTGCTCTGTCCGTAAGGAAACATCTTTAGCGAAGGTTTTGCTGTGTTGCAACAAAACCGGATCGAGATGGTAACAATGGACGCAGAAGTAGCCGAAAAACTCAAGTACTTCAATTTTCCCGGTTTGTTGCTGCGGAATAGGGCGACTGAGGACAGTATAGTCCACACCCTCGGTAGCAGCTTGCGCACTCAGACTGAGCAGGCTTAGGCTGAGTGCGACAATGGTTTGTTTTATACGCTGCTTCATCAGTGATTCCATTATTTGCTAGAACGAATCAAGCTGTTGATATTATGGCTTTGCAGGTTTTTTTGCAGTTTTACAGCGGCTTCCTGCGGCATGGTATTACTTTGAACTCGGTAAACGGTTTTGTCGCCGTTTTGCGATTCAACCACTTTGGAAGAAACACCTAAAATAGCCAGTTTTGCACGTTGTGAGTCAGCGCTGGAGCGGTCTGCATATGAACCAAGTTGCAGGAAGGCTTTTTTACCGCTGTTGGCAGCTACTTCAGCTTTTTCTGCTGACTGTTTACTTGCAGCGTTGCTGCTTTCTTTTGTTGCAGAGGCATTTGCTGCTTTACGTGCTTTTTCGATGCTGCCGCTGTTGAGGATTTGCTCAGGTGTCGGCTTGTTTTGCTTTTTGGCTTCAGCCGCTTTTTTCTCAGCCAGTTTGCGCTCGGCACGCTCTTTTTGTTTGGCAGTCAGCTGGTCGGCTGCTTTTTTGTCTTTAGTAGCTTTATCGGCAGCTTCTTTTTCCGCTTTGGCTTTTTCTGCGCGTTTTTTCTCTAACTCGGCTTTCTTCTCCGCCAGTTTTTTCTTAGCAGCTTCTTTTTCTGCTTCAGCTTTTGCAGCTTTTTCTTTGGCTTCGCGTTCGGCTTTGTCGGCAGCAGTTTTGTCTGCTCTTTCTTTTGCTTCACGTTCGGTTTTATCGGCAGCTTCTTTTTCCGCTTTTTCTTTAGCTTCGCGTTCGGCTTTATCGGCAGCGGCTTTCTCTGCTTTTTCTTTGGCTTCACGTTCGGCTTGTTCAGCTTTCTCCTGAGCTTCTTTTTCCGCTTGAGCTTTTTCTTCAGCTTCTTTGGCAGCCTTTTCAGCCTCTTCTTTAGCTTTTGCTTCTTTCTCTGCCGCTTCTTTTTCTGCTTTGGCTTTTTCTTCATCTGCTTGGGTAGATGAAGTGTCGGTAGCCGGGCGTTTCTCTGTTTTGTCTTGAGGTTTCAGGATTTCAGGTTCTTCGCTTTGTTTAGGCTGAGTCAGCTCTTTGAAAACGTTTTGGTTGCCTTGGTTCAAGAAGAACAAAATACCGGCAATAATACCTGTTGCCAGTATCAGGCCTAAAAAGAAACCAGCCAAGCCTTTGCCATATTGTGTAGATTTTTTCATGACTTACCTTGTAATAATGGGTTCAGACGGCCTGAAAGGAGACTGTCTGAGTTGGATTCGATATTTTATCAATAACCGTTATAGACGGCAAAATCCTGATGCTTTGTTTACTCTAGTTTTACTTAAACATAAAGATTCAGGCCGTCTGACAAGTTAAAGGGCGCGACGGAAGCCGATGGCTTTCATCACATGGGTTTTGCTGACTTCTTCGTCGCCTGCCAAATCGGCAAGAGTACGGGCAACGCGCATGATGCGGTGGAAACTTCGTGCGGAAAGGGACAGTTTTTCGAGCATGGTTCCCAAGGCTTCTTGCGCTTCTTTTTGGATGCGGGCTTTGCCATCGAGCTCGCCGACACTCAATTCGGCATTAACTTTGCCTTGTCGGCCGTATTGGATTTTGCGCGCGGCGGTAACGCGTTCCAATACGGTGGCACTGGATTCGCCTGCTTCTTGTTGCATCAATTCGGCAGCGGAAAGGCTGGGTACTTCGATGGTTAAATCAATACGGTCGAGCAATGGCCCTGAAATTTTGTTGCGGTAGCGGGCAACACTTTCAGGCGTGCAACGGCAAGGTTTGGACGGATGGCCAAGATAGCCACAAGGGCAGGGGTTCATGGCGGCGACAAGTTGGAACTTGGCCGGATAAACTGCTTGGCGTGCGGCGCGGGAAATATGGATTTCGCCGTTTTCCAAAGGTTCGCGCAACACTTCTAATACTTTACGGTCAAACTCGGGCAATTCGTCTAAAAATAACACACCATGGTGCGCCAAAGAAATTTCGCCCGGACGTGGGTCTGAACCACCGCCTACCATGGCAGCCGAGCTGGCGCTGTGATGAGGGCTGCGGAAAGGGCGGTTACTGTCGAGTTGCTGTTGATGGTTGGGTAGGAGCGAACGTAATGCCCATACTTCGACCAATTCGTCTTCAGTTAAGGGCGGAAGGATGCCGGGCAAACGTTGCGAAAGCATGGATTTGCCCGTACCCGGAGGGCCCATCATCAACAGGCTGTGTCCGCCTGCCGCTGCGATTTCTAAAGCAAGGCGGGCGGTGTGCTGGCCTTTAACATCGGCTAAATCAGGTATTTTACTTTGTTCAGACGGCCTTTGCGTCAGCTTGCATTCAGTTTGTGTCAACGGTTCGATACCGTTTAAATGCGCGGCCACTTCGCCTAAAGAACGTGCACCATAAACCGCGATACCGCGCATGACGGCAGCCTGTTCGGCATTTTCTTGCGGCAAGACGAACGAACGGCCTGCCTGCATTCCCTGCCATGCCATAGCCAGCGCACCGCGTACGGGACGCAGCAGGCCGGACAGCGCCAATTCCCCGGCAAACTCATATTGCGAGAGCTTTTCAGGATTGATTTGTCCCGATGCGGCAAGAATGCCTAAGGCAATCGGCAAATCGAAACGGCCGGATTCTTTTGGGAGGTCGGCCGGTGCGAGGTTGACGGTAATTTTCTTGGCGGGAAAGTCGAAGCCGCTTTGGATAATGGCGGCACGCACACGGTCGCGGCTTTCTTTGACTTCAGTATCGGGCAAACCGACGATATTGAAATGTGGCAAGCCGTTGGCAAGGTGGGCTTCCACTTCGACCAACGGCGCATTCATGCCGCTTAAGGCGCGGCTGTAAACCAAAGCAAGCGACATGTTTCAGACGGCCTTATTCGGCAGCTTCGGTTTGTTGTTTGATTTCGGCAACAGCTTCTTCCGCAGCGGCTTCAGCAGCTTTCAAAGCAGCTTCTTCAGGCTCTTGAGCGGCTTCGAGTTTGGCCAAACGGGTTTCCAATTCGGCCAGTTTGGTACGGGTTTTAATCAAAACCTGTTGTTGGATGTCGAATTCTTCGCGGGTCACCAAATCCATGCGGTTGAACGCGCTGCCGAGCATGGCTTTAACGTTTTTCTCTATGTCTTTGGCAGGGCTGTTGGCGATGGTTTCGCTGATTTTGGAGCTGACTTCTTCAAAAAGTTGTTTGCCGAACATAATCCGTATCCTTTATTCAGAATGTATATAGAAATTCAAGTGGCTATTGTATAAGGAAAAAGGCCGTCTGAAAACGTTTTGCTTTTCAGACGGCCTCAAATGCGGAAGTTTACACGCCTGCGGCTGCTTTTAATGCGGCTGCTTTGTCGGTGCGCTCCCAAGTAAATTCAGGCTCCTCGCGGCCGAAGTGGCCGTAGGCGGCGGATTTTCCGTAAATCGGGCGCAGCAGGTCGAGCATTTGGACGATGCCTTTAGGGCGCAGGTCGAAATGTTCGCGAACCAGGGCAATCAGTTTTTCTTCGCTGATTTTGCCGGTGCCGAAAGTATCGATGGAAATCGAAGTCGGTTCGGCAACGCCGATGGCGTAGGAAACTTGGATTTGGCATTGGGTTGCCAAACCGGCGGCGACGATGTTTTTCGCAACGTAGCGGCAGGCGTAAGCGGCGGAACGGTCCACTTTGGACGGGTCTTTGCCGGAGAATGCACCGCCGCCGTGCGGAGCAGCGCCGCCGTAGGTATCGACGATGATTTTACGGCCGGTCAAACCGCAGTCGCCTTGCGGGCCGCCGATAACGAAGCGGCCGGTCGGGTTGATCAGGTATTTTGTTTCGGCAGTCAGCATTTCGGGTGGCAGAACGGGCTTGATAATCTGCTCAATCACGGCTTTGCTCAGTTCTTCATGGCTGATGGCAGGGTCGTGCTGGGTGGACAGGACGACGGTGTCGATGCGTTTTACCTTGCCGGTTTCGCTGTCGTAAACCACGGTCAGTTGCGCTTTGGCATCAGGACGCAGCCAAGGCAGGCGGCCGTCTTTGCGCAATTCGCTTTGACGCTGCATCAGGCGGTGGCTGTAATAGATGGCAAACGGCATCAGGGTAGGGGTTTCGTCGCAGGCATAGCCGAACATCAAACCTTGGTCGCCCGCGCCTTGGTTCAAGTCGATGCCTTCGCCTTCGTTCACGCCTTGGGCGATGTCGGGGGATTGCTGGTCGTAGTACACGCCGACTGCGCAGCCGTTGGCGTCAAAGCCCAGCTCGGAGGAGTTGTAACCGATGCGTTTGATGGTTTCGCGTGCGACTTTGATGTAGTCTACTTGGGCGGTGGTGGTGATTTCGCCTGCCAATACGCACAAGCCTGTGTTGACCAAGGTTTCAGCGGCGACACGCGCTTTGGGGTCTTGCGCCAAGATGGCATCCAAAATTGCATCGGATACTTGGTCGGCAACTTTATCCGGATGGCCTTCAGATACCGATTCGGAAGTAAACAGATATTCGCTCATTGCTATTCTTTCATTAAAAACAGGCTACTGTGTTTTCAGACGGCCTTTTATTTCGGACAGCGGAAATCATAACAAAAACTCCGCTTTTTCTCTATACAAGTGAGAAACATTCGCACTTGCCTGCTGTTTCGGAATCCTGTTGCGCGTTTCTTACAGGCAAAAAAATTCCCGCATTAAGCGGGTTTGGATTGCTCTGGCGAGCCACATCGGTTTTTCAACCGTCCACCTTACCTTTCCGTTTGAAAAGCAGGTTGGCATGGAATTCCCAACTCTTAATGCAGCGCGGATAGTAGCAGAAAAGCAGGTGCGCCGCAATATATTTGCCCGAAGTCTGTTTTGTTCAGACGGCCTGTTTCGTTTACAATCTGTCCACTTCATTTTGGTAAAACCTTATGCAAACGCTTGTTACCTTTGTTTTTAAATTTTTGGCCGCGCTGCCTTTGGCTTGGTTGCACAAATTAGGCAACCTGCTGGGTAGTTTGGGTTTTCGTGTGCTGTCGAAAGATCGCCGGCGTGTTTTTGAAAACATGAAACTTGCCGGTTTGAACCCGACGGACGAGGCGGTGAAAAAAGTTTTCCGTGAAACGGCAAAAGGCGGCTTGGAATTGCCGGTGGCGTTTTTCAGACGGCCTGAGGAAATTGAAAACCTGTTTGTCAGCGTCAACGGTTGGGAACATGTTCAGACGGCCTTGAGCGCGGGCGAAGGTTTGCTGTTTATCACGCCGCACATCGGCAGCTATGATTTGGCAGGCCGCTACATCAGCCAGCAGCTGCCGTTTCCGCTGACGGCGATGTACAAACCGCCGAAAATCAAGGCTTTTGATGCGGTGATGCAGGCGGGGCGCGTGCGAGGTAAAGGCAAGACTGCGCCGACCAGCATTCAGGGCGTCAAACAAATCATCAAGGCCCTGCGCGGCAGCGAAGCGACCATTGTGTTGCCGGACCATGTACCGTCTCCAGAGGAAGGGGGCGACGGCGTGTGGGTGGACTTTTTCGGCAAACCTGCCTACACCATGACGTTGGCGGGCAAGCTGGCGCAAGTTAAAGGCGTGAAGGCTTTGTTTTTCTGCGGTGAGCGTCTGCCCAACGGGAAAGGCTTTGTCTTGCACATCGAGCCATTGCGCGGCGAGTTGAACGGCGATAAGGAGAACGATGCGCGCGTGATCAATGAAAATACCGAATATTGGATACGCCGTTTTCCGGAACAATATTTGTTTATGTACAACCGCTACAAACATCCCGAAGGCGCGCCTTTCCCGCCGCCGGAAGTATAGGCTTGCCGAATGTAAAAAACCTGCTTGGATTCAAGCAGGTTTTGTATTTGGTCGGAATGAGAGGATTCGAACCTCCGACCCCTTCGTCCCGAACGAAGTGCGCTACCGGGCTGCGCTACATTCCGAATGTGGGGAATTATAGGATAGGAGAAGCCGGTTTGTACAGGGGGTCGATAAATAATTAATAATTGGCTGCCGATGGATTTGTTTTGTTTTAGGCCGTCTGAAGCGATGTGTTTCAGACGGCCTGTGTTTTTGTTTGCCGCTTCTGCTGAAGCATTTGTCCTAATGGCATTATAATGTAGGCAATTGTTTTTTAGATTGTCTGCTATGTTTTATCTTTATCAGTCCGACCGTTTGGAAGCGCTTGCCGAAATGTGCGCGCATATTCATCAGGCCTTGCCTTTGGATGCGGTATTGGCGCAGGAAGAAGTGGTGGTGCAGAGCCAGGGGATGCGGCGTTATCTGAATGTGTTTTTTGCGCGCAAACTCGGCGTGGCGGCGAATTTGAAGTTCAGCCTGCCGGCCGGTTTGGCGTGGCAGCTGATGCGTAAATTGGTTCCCGATGTGCCGCCGCTCAGCCCGTTTTCGCCTGAGGTCATGCGTTGGCGTTTGCTGGATTTGTTCCGCAGCGAAGCGTTTCAGACGGCCCCGGAATACGAAAACGTGCGCCTGAAGCTGGAAAGTTATTTGCACAGTTCGGCATCGGCGGATTATCAGCTTGCCGGACAAATGGCGGATATTTTCGACCAATATTTGGTGTACCGGCCGGATTGGATTGATGCGTGGCAGGCCGGGAAGCTGCTGGGTTTGGGCGATGATGAGGATTGGCAGGCGCGGCTGTGGCGTTATTTGGACGATGGCAGCCAATCGGCGCCGCACCGCGTGGCCTTGTGGGAAAAGCTGTTGGCGCAGTTGGATAAATCGGTCTTGCCGCAAAGGTTGTTTGTATTCGGCATTTCGACAATGGCGCCGATGTATCTGCAACTGCTGCACCAAATTTCCAAGCATTGCGATGTGTTTGTGTTTGCGCTCAACCCGAGCAGCCAATATTGGGGCGAGGTCATCGACGAGGCGCAGATTTTGAAAAGGGGCGATGAGGCGGATTTGTCGCAGGCAGGGCATCTGCTGTTGGCTTCTTTGGGCAAGCAGGGGCGTGATTTCTTTGATTTTCTGTCGGAAGTGGAAACCGAGCAGGATATTCAGGTTTATGAAGAGGGAAAAGACGATACCTTGTTGCATTGCCTGCAAAACGATATCCAAAACTTAATCATGCCGTCTGAACGCTTATACCAACAGGAAGAAGGCGAAGCAGGCGCGCAGCAGGCTTGGGTTCAGGTTCACGATGCGGACGGAAATTCAGTGTGTGTCGAGCCGGACAAGCTGTTGAATGACGGCTCGGTCAAAATCGTCGCGGCACACAGTCCTTTGCGCGAACTGCAGATTTTGAAAGAAGAGCTGTCGCTGGTGTTGCAAAATAATCCTGACTGGCAGCCGCACGATATTGCCGTTTTGACGCCGAACATCGAGCCCTACAGCCCGTTTATCGAAGCCGTTTTTGGACAGGAGCAGGTGGGCAGCCAGGCTTTGCCGTATTCGATTTCGGATGTAAAACTCAGCCGCCGTCAGCCCTTGCTGTATGCTTTGGCGCAAACGTTGGACTTGCTGGAAAGCCGGTTTGAAGTGGACAAGGTTTTACCTTTGCTGGAAAGCCGGTTGGTGTTGCAACGCTTCGGTTTGAGCGAGGAAGATGTGCCGCTGCTGCATGAGGCTGTTGCCGGATTGAATGTGCATTGGGGTTTGGACCAAACCATGCGCGAGGGTAAAGACAACCTCTTTACTTGGCAGCAGGCGGTAGAGCGTTTGGCTTTGGGCTGGATGCTGCCCGAAGGCGGCAACGGCATGTGGCAGGGCGTGAGCGCGTGGCATAGCAACGTCAACCAGTTGGATGTGTTCAGCGGTTTTGCCGAATTTATCCGTACTTTGGCCGATATGGCGGCGCAATGGCAAGAACCTGCCGATGTGGAAGGCTGGGTGCAGCGTTGCCGCGATTTGCTGGAGAAACTGTTTGCTCCGGATACGGACGACCAATACGCCAAGCAGCAGTTTGAGCAGTCTTTGGCGAAATGGCAGGAAGAGGCGCAGTTGGCCGAATTTGACGGATTGTTGCCGTGTAAAACCGTTATCCGCCATATCCGTCGTTTTTTGGACAGCGAAAGTCAAGCCGGATTTTTGAGCGGCGGCATCACTTTTTGCAGTATGGTGCCGATGCGCAGCCTGCCGTTTAAAATGGTTTGCCTGTTGGGTTTGAATGACGGCGATTTTCCGCGCAATACCAAAGCGGCGGTGTTCGACCTGATTGCCAAACATCCGAAAAAAGGTGACCGCGCCCGCCGCGACGACGACCGTTATCTTTTCCTCGAAGCCTTAATCAGCGCGCGCGAAATGCTGTATTTGTCTTATATCGGCCGCGATATACGCAATGATGCTGAGTTTGCGCCGTCTTCGTTAATCAGCGAGCTGCTGGATACCATTGCCGCCATGACGGGGAAAAGCGGGCGCGAGTTGGCGGAGAAATGGGTGAAACATCATCCTTTGCAGGCGTTTTCGCGCCGTTATTTCCAAAAGGACGCGCTTTCAGACGGCCTCTTCAGTACGCGCCAAGATTACGCCGATGCGCTGAACCAACCGCCAGTGCAACCGCAGCCGTTTTTCCTTGAGGCTTTAAGTCAGGAAGAGCCGGGCAAAACCATTCAGCAGGGTGAGCTTATCAGTTTTTGGCGCAACCCTGTCAAAGTTTGGCTGAAGAAAAATTTAAGCTGGGATCAGCCGTATTTGGACGGCGCATGGGAATCTGCCGAACCGTTTGAGCCGCAACATGAAGGCCGGATTGCCGATGCCTATTTGGATGCGCGACGCAAAGGTGAAGATTTTGAAGATACGGCCATTCGGCTGAATGCAGAAAGCCTGATGCCGGTAGGCGAGTTGGGCGGCTTGTGGCAGAAGCAGTATCAGATATCTGCGAAAAACGTAGATGCCGAGTTGATACGCAGCAACAAAAGGCCGTCTGAACCTTATGAATTACACTTTGACGACTTGGTTTTACAAGGCACCATCGGCAATCTTTATGAATGCGGCCGCATTGTGTTCCAAAACCAAAAAGACAATGCGCCCAACCGCATTGCCCGTTTATTGGAGCATTTGATTTTTTGTGCCGTCGCCCCTCAATCCGTTGCAAACCGACAAACCCATATCGTCAGCCTGGGGCAGACCGAAACCTATGCCACCATCGGGCAAGAGGCGGCGAGAGAGCTTTTGAAAGAATGGTTGGTATATTTCCGAATCGGACAAAATACCCCCTTGCCGTTTTTCGCCAAAACCAGCCTTGCCGCTGCGGAGGAGTACGGCAAGAAAGAAGATTGGGATGCCGCCTTGAAAAAAGCCTATGATGTTTTTAACGGCAATAAAATGAACAAAGCGCAGAAAGAATATACCGAAGTGAAGCTGGTGTTTGGGTATTCGGACGAAGTGCCGCTTGAAGAGCCGCTATTTGAAAACCTCGTCGTCAATCTGCTTGTTCCGCTTTTGAACAGCGCGGCAGGGAAAAACAATGCAACAGAACAGGAGTAAAGCATGGCCACTTATACAGAATATTTGGATTTTGATACCGAAGAAGACAAATTGAAACAGCAGCAGCTCTATCAGGCGACCGAGCTGTCGGCGCAAACGGCAGCGGCGGTCAAAAAGATCAGCCGTCCGCAAAACTGGCTGCTTGCCGCTGCGCCATATTGTCCCGATTGCCGCGTGTTTGTGCCGTTTATTCAAAAAATAGCGGAGCTGAACCCCAATATCCGTGTCAACTATATTGCCCGTAGTGATTTTGACGACAGTAGCCGTTTCGATAATCCGCGCCAACAGGAAATTGTCCGCACCAACCAAAAAATCCCTGCGCTGTTTTTAATCGGACATGAAGAGGATGGGCCTGTGTTTAGCGAGTTTCCGCAAGTGGTGTTAAACCAAATTGCGGCAGATGAAACCCGTCGCACAGAATTGCGCGATGCGTACCGTGCCGGTGAGTTTAATGCCGATATTGAGGCTCAGATTGTAGCGGCGTTGGCATGGGCAGAGCAGCGTTGTTGAGCAAATAGTGCTGGTGTGTGCGCCTATGTTTTGAATCGCTTTGATATTTGCGTTGTCATAAAAAGGCCGTCTGAAAAGATTTCAGACGGCCTTTTTTGATATTTAACGCTTTATCAAATCTCGATTTTATTCGGCGTAAAGGTTTGCCATTTGTTGCAGGCAGGGCAGTGCCAGAAGAAGACTTGGGATTTGAAGTGGCAGTTACGGCAGCGGTACATAACGCTTTTTTGCAGCTGGCGGCCGATAATGGAACGAATCATATCGGTATCGGCTTTCCACTCCGGATTCATATTGCTGAGTTTCAAACCAAGCAGGCGGTACACGCCGTTGAGGTCGGGTTTTTGGCGGACGAGTTCGACAGCGATTTGCGCCGCTTCGGTTTCGCCTTTGAGCAACAGTGCTTTCTCGTAAATGACGTTGATCAGGTCAAGATCGGGGAAGGTTTGCATATAGCCGATGAGGCGGTTGAGGCCTTCTTCCTGTTTGCCTTGCGCGGCATAGGCTTCATAGAGTTTCTCGCCGACCATGCTCAAATAGGCGTGGTTTTGCTGCTCAATGGCGGAATACGCTTCCACGGCGGCAGGGAAGTTGCCCTGACGGTATTCGATGTCGCCGAGAATGATGTTGGCGCGCGTACATTTTTTGTTGGCTTCGAGCGCTTTGCCGATGTTGTAGCGGGCGGCATCGAAGTTGGATTTAAACAGCGCGGCTTGGGCGATTTCGCAATAGAACTGGGCGATTTCAAACTGGTAGGTTTGTTCGTCATGGCTTAAGAGCTGTGCCATCTCGATGGCTTTTTCCCAGTCGCGGTCTTGTTGATAAATGCTCAAAAGGTGTTGGCGGGCTTCGCGTGCCATATCGCCTTCCTGCAAGCCTAAAAAGATTTGTTCGGCACGGTCCACCAAGCCTGCGCTTTGGTAGTTTTGCGCCAATTCAAAAAGCACGCGTGCGCGTTTTTCGTTGACGGTGTCGGGCGAATCGAGCAGGGCGCG
Organism: Neisseria sp. HMSC061H08; assembly: GCF_001836795.1. Lineage (NCBI taxonomy): Bacteria > Pseudomonadati > Pseudomonadota > Betaproteobacteria > Neisseriales > Neisseriaceae > Neisseria > Neisseria sp. HMSC061H08. Next base: position 12,439 of record NZ_KV830575.1, read on the forward strand.
GTGCATATTGATGGCTTTGTCGTTTTCGCCGCGTTGGCGGTAGAGCTTGCCTAAGGTCAGGTTCAAGTCGTATGACTGCGGCTGCTGGTCGATGACTTCCGCCAATTCGCGCGCGGCGCGGCCGCTGTTGCGGTCAACGAGGGCGTCAAGGCTTTTGTAAAAGCCTGCCGGTATGCTTTTGGCCTGTTTCAGGACGGTCTTCATATCGACGCGCGCGGCAAACCAGCCCATAGCGAAGAAAACGGGGAGGAGGACGATGGGCAGTAAGATGACCCACAATTCGTTGTCCATGGTATTCCTTTATTGATTGGTGGCGTTACGCTTTGGGAGCGGTTTCGGAAGCCGTTGCCGGTGTTTCGGTTTTGACCGGGGTCAGGTCTTTTTCGGAAAGGTGGGCGTATTTTTTCACTTCGGCACGCAGACGGTTGTTTTCGCTGCGCAGGATCAGCAGACGGCCGAAGAGGGCAAACATACCGAACACGATGCCGATAATAAATGCACCGAAAAGTACGACAATCAGCGGCAGATTGATGTTTTGGCCGGGCAGGTAGAAGAAGGATACGGTGTGGGTATTGGTGATGGCCAGCAGGAGGAAAACAAGAAGAATCAGGATTTTGATGATGGTAGAGATGAGTTTCATGGGTTACTCCGGGTTGGCTGCGATTGGGGCAGGCCGTCTGAAAAATGGTATCAGTTTAAACGATTTGCCGGATTTCGGATAGGACGGCATGTTTCAGACGGCAGGGGGCGGTGTCTTTATGCTGACGGGTACTTGTCAAACCTATATTGAAAGGCGTATTGTTCAGTCTTTAATTAATTAATTTATTTTGCACATCAGAATAAGAAAGGCAATCATCATGAGCAGAACAGTTCCAGCCGTATTCGGCAGCGTTTTTCACGCTGAAATGCCCGTTATCGCTTATCGTGAAGGTAAATGGCAGCCGGTAGAATGGCAATCTTCCACAGACCTGACAATCGCCCCTGGCGCGCATGCTTTGCATTACGGCAGCGAATGTTTTGAGGGTTTGAAGGCATTCCGTCAGGCAAACGGCAAAATCGTGATGTTCCGCCCGACCGCCAACATCGCGCGTATGCAGCAAAGCGCAGATATTCTGCACCTGCCTCGTCCTGAAACGGAAGCTTATTTGAATGCTTTGATCGAATTGGTCAAACGTTCCGCCGAGGAAATCCCTGATGCGCCAGCTGCGTTGTACCTGCGTCCGACTTTGATCGGTACCGATCCTGTGATCGGTAAAGCTGGTTCTCCTTCTGAAACTGCTTTGCTGTACATTCTGGCTTCTCCTGTCGGCGACTATTTCAAAGCCGGTTCGCCCGTTAAAATCTTGGTGGAAACTGAACATATCCGTTGCGCCCCACATATGGGTCGTGTGAAATGCGGCGGCAACTACGCTTCCGCCATGCCTTGGGTATTGAAAGCCAAAGCAGAGCACGGTGCAAACCAAGTGCTGTTCTGTCCGAATGGCGATGTTCAGGAAACCGGCGCATCTAACTTTATCCTGATTAACGGCGATGAAATCATTACCAAACCGTTGACAGACGAATTCCTGCACGGCGTTACCCGTGATTCCGTGCTGACTGTTGCCAAAGATTTGGGCTACACTGTTACCGAGCGCAACTTTACCGTTGATGAGCTGAAAGCAGCTGTGGAAAATGGCGCAGAGGCGATTCTGACCGGTACGGCTGCAGTTATTTCTCCGGTAACTTCTTTCGTGATTGATGGCAAAGAAATCGAAGTGAAGAGCCAAGAGCGCGGTTACGCAATTCGTAAGGCGATTACCGACATTCAATACGGTTTGACAGAAGACAAACACGGCTGGTTGGTCGAAGTTTGTTAAATAGGACGCATTTAATAAAAAAGGCCGTCTGAAATATTTTTTCAGACGGCCTTTTTTTATTGGATTTTAGATAGGGAAAGCAATAATAAAATGCTAAATTTTACAAATAAGCGGTAGCATTTTAAGATAATCGGTATATAATGCGCAATTATGTTGTAAAAATACACATTGAAAATATCGAATTTTATTGATTTTTCGATGAAGTTAAAAACATTTATAGATATTTATTTTGTATATTTTGTAAATTTAGTTAAATGGGGAATGCTAAAAACATATTGTGTTAGAATTCCCCTCCTTTTTGGCTTCGCGGGATTAACTCTGTCCGCCAAAAAAGAAAAACAATGCAAGATAAAACCATTTTTATTTTGCTATAAAAATCAAAAATAACTTAACTTTGGATGAACTAATCAATTAAAAAGGGACTCTGATACATTTTCCGTCAAAAATAACCGGACACATGGTGCGCGGACAGATTGCCTATAAAAGTCATCCAAGGGTTCTGTCCAAGCACCATTACCGTTTTCAATCAGAAAATCGGCAGAAGGGGAAACGCTGCCGAGTTTCTCAAAGTGGCCAGCTTTATACAGGCAATTGCTGTTACGACAGAATCCGTCTTACCTCTTTATTCATCGAACTTTTTTGTTGCACGCTTGTGCGGTGGGAAAGGACGATATTTGATACAAGGAAATACGCTGATTATGTCACATAAACTTGCCCCTCTTGGCCGTACCCATATCCGTCAAGGCTCCTCAACTCCTGAAACCACTTCCGAATCATCTTCTCCTCTAAAAGAATGGATACACACCCAAAATTTTGGGGGAAGTCCGTCTGTTTTTCCTGAACCCAAGCAATTAAGCGGTAAAAATACTGTAACGAAAGAATCGGTTCATGTGGCTGAGGCGGCAAGATTGAACAGTACCTCATCATCTTCAGACGGCGTTGTAACAAAAATGCGTGTCGTACGGGCTAGTGTTGCTTCTGCAGGCAGCGTTTCCAGTAAAAATACCATTGCGTCTAAAGTAACGGACAAACAGGTTGTTTCAAAAGAGCCGGTAAACAAACCGGTTAATCAATCGATGGAAAAAATTTTGGCTGAAAAGCAAAAAAAATACGAAGAGGCTAAAGCAAAAAAAATAGCCGAAGCCGCCACAGCCAAAGCAAACGCCGTCGAGCATGCAAAAGAAGCGCATAAAGCAGCAGTCGAAAAAGCGATTGCAGAGCGTAAAGCCAAACAAGACGCTGCCCGCAAAGAAAAAGAGGCAGAAGACAGAATTGCCGAAGGAAAAAAAACAGTCGAAATTGTGCATAAAAAGATTTTGAACGATTCAGACGGCCATAATAAAGTCGTGAGCGTTTCTTCCAGCAAAAAAACAGCCATGAGTCACGATAGCCACCTCAGTTCAGTCAAAGAAAACAAAATTGACGATCATGCCGAAAGCAGGGCTGTTGTATCTGGAAAATACCGCGTGTATCAATCTAAAGAGTACGGTAATTATGTTCGCGTGAATGATTTTGGTGCCGATGCGCAGGGTAAAAAAGACAGCCTTCAGGCATTTAAAGCGGCTTTAGAAGCGGCTCATAAAGAAAAAGCCATGGTCTTCTTGGATGGTACCTACTATATTTCCAACCAGATTGTGATGGATAAAACCGTTTCCGGTGCACGCGGTTTGTTTGGTTCGGGGATGGGCAAAACCAAAGTAACGTTTGATAAGGTGCAGACGGGTGTGTTCAATCCGAACACCAACCATGATGATATTCGCCAATTTGCCGGTATCTTGATCGATGGACAAAACAATAAAACCATTGCCAACTTGTCGGTTCAATATACCAACCCTGATTTTTACCGCAAAGGCTTAAGCTATTTTGGCAAGGTAAACGGCATTTTGGTAAACGATGCGGACAATACTTTAATCAGTAAAGTAGAAGTTTCCGGTGCCAATCGTGCTGGTGTGATGTTTACGTCGACCGCTTCTTTGGAAAAGGAAAAAGGTCAAAAGCTGACCTTTAAAGAGCGCGTACAAAGCGGCGAAATTGATGAAAAATATGAAGCGCTGCCTTTGGGTGAAAACAACCGTATTGTTGATTCGTATCTGCACCACAACCGCGTTGCCGGTGCGCTGATCGGTTTCCAACAAAACTTTATCGGCGAGGGCAACCGTTTGGATTGGAACGGCCACGAAGCGGACGGCGGTACCGGCTACGGTATGGCTGTGGTTGCGGGCAGCTACAATTACGGTGTCACATACCGTAAAAACACGACCAACCACAACTACCGCAAAGGCTTGGATGTGCATGATGGTACAGGCATTGTCATTGAAGACAATGTGTTAACAGGTGATCGGCTGTATGGTATTGCTGCTTACAACCGCCAGTTTTCTATGGATAAAGTCAAAATTACCGGCAATACCATTATTCAAGACCCAAGCTTCCGTTTGAATGTTGATGATGACTTGGGCAAGCACTACCACATGTATTCAGGTATCCAGGTGCAAACCAATACCCAATACAAAGATTTACACTCGGCTGATAAAGGCTATTTCGATATCAGCAATAATGTCATTAAAAATCTGACGGTTTATCAAAACAATATTCAGACTTACGCGATTGAGTTCCGTAACCATGAAAGCAAAATGGATTACACGCTCAATATGGCAAACAACAAGATCAGCGGCGAATCCACCAAATATCTGATTGCCGTCATCAACGATACCTACGACCGCGTTTTATCTAAAAACGGCATTGGTAGCGGTACCATTACCATCAGCGGCAATGATGCCGATATCGGCAAGATCATGAAAGGCGCAGTACCGGTTTATGTGGAAGAACACCATGGTAATGTCGCTATGCATGGTGCGGTGACAATTCACAACAACAAAATTTCCGTGCGTGAAGCATCTGATGGCTATGTCGAATTTGCTTATTTGAAAAGCAATGCCAAAGAGTACAACATCACCAATAACACATTGAAACTTGGTGGTGCCCTGGATGATGCTTTGGTAGACGTACACAGTACCAACCCTAAGGGCAAGGTATCTTTAAATGTAGCCAACAATAAAATCATGACGGACATCAAAGATGAACTGTATGATTCATGGCTGCGCTTTGAAAATAACATCAAAACGTATTCAGAAGGCAATAGCCATAATGGTGCAGCACTGACAAAGGTGAATACGACCGGCAGTAAAGTTGCCTTGAGCGATATCTTGTCAGAAGCCAACTATATTGTCGCAACAACTAAAGATGCTGTGTATCACCATACTAAGAACGTGTATACATCAGGAGTGGAAGAACATCATATAACGACAGGGATTTTGTAAACTGTTGAATTCATGATATTTATTTTTTAAATATCGATAAATAAAAAAGGCCGTCTGAAAATTTTCAGACGGCCTTTCATCTAACTCACATTATTTAGCCAGTTCGGCACGCAGTTTGTGGGTTACGTTCATCATCACTTGGAGTTGTTCCAGAGTTTCTTTCCAGCCACGTGTTTTCAGGCCGCAGTCTGGGTTAACCCACAGACGTTCAACCGGTACAACCTCGATGGCTTTGCGCAACAGATGCTCAACTTCAGCTTCAGTCGGTACGCGTGGGCTGTGGATGTCGTAAACGCCCGGGCCGATGTCGTTCGGATATTTGAACTCGCCGAACGCAGTCAAGAGCTCCATGTCGGAACGTGAAGTTTCGATGGTGATGACGTCAGCGTCCATGGCGGCGATGGCAGGCAGGATGTCGTTGAACTCAGAGTAGCACATATGAGTGTGGATTTGGGTGCTGTCTTCGCAACCGGTAGAGGACAGGCGGAAAGATTCACCGGCCCAGTTCAGGTAGGCATCCCAATCGGCACGTTTCAAAGGCAGACCTTCGCGGATGGCAGGTTCGTCAATTTGGATGACTTTGATGCCGGCTTTTTCCAGATCCAATACTTCGTCGTTCAGAGCCAGTGCGATTTGTTTGCACACGGTAGAGCGAGGAATATCGTTGCGGACGAAAGACCATTGCAGAATGGTTACAGGACCGGTCAACATACCTTTCATCGGGCGGTTGGTCAGGCTTTGTGCGTAAGTAGACCAGGCGACAGTCATGGCTTCAGGACGGCTTACGTCACCGAAGATGATAGGTGGTTTAACGCAGCGTGAGCCGTAGCTTTGTACCCAGCCGTATTGGGTGAATGCAAAACCGCTCAACAGTTCGCCGAAGTATTCGACCATGTCGTTACGCTCGGCTTCGCCGTGTACCAGTACGTCCAAGTCCAGTTTTTCTTGCTCTTCAACCACCAAGGCGATTTCTTTTTTCATCGCGGCTTCGTAATCGGCGGCAGACAGTTCGCCTTTTTTGAAGGCTGCGCGTGCTTGGCGGATTTCGGTGGTTTGCGGGAAAGAACCGATGTTGGTAGTCGGCAGCAGCGGCAGGTTCAACCATGCTTGTTGCGCTTTGATACGGTCGGCAAATGGAGATTTGCGTTGGTCTGCGTTGGCAGGCAAATCGGCCAGGCGTTTGGCAACGTCTGCACGGTGGATTTCGCTGCTGTTGGCACGGGAGTCGGCGGCAGCTTGGCTGGCGGCCAGTTCTTCGGCAACAGAGTCACGACCTTCGTTCAATGCTGCTTTCAGAACGCGCAATTCTTGGGTTTTTTGCAGGGTGAATGCCAACCAAGAGTACAGATCAGGTTTGTTGGCTTTCAGTTTTTCTTCAACTGACAAGTCAAATGGAGTGTGCAGCAGAGAGCAAGAGCTGGAAATCCACAAACGGTCGCCCAGTTTGGCTTGCAGAGGCTCAACAGTTTCCAAAACTTTGTTCAGGTTGGCGCGCCAAATATTGCGGCCGTCGATAACGCCGGCAGACAGAACTTTGTCGTAGTCGGCAAATGCGTCCAGTTGCTCGGGAGCGCGTACCAAGTCGATGTGCAGACCGTCAACAGGCAGGGATTTCAGCAAAGCAGCGTGTTCTGCAACAGAGCCGAAGTAAGTGCTCAACAGGATTTTGGCGTTTACTTTGCTCAAAGTGGCGTAAACGTCTTTGTAGGCTTCTACCCATTCTTTTGGCAGGTCGACAGCCAAAGCAGGCTCGTCGATTTGAATCCATTCGGCACCGGCTTCAACCAAAGCGTTCAGGATTTCAACGTAAACAGGCAACAGTTTAGGCAACAGGCTCAGACGGTCGAATTCGACAGCGCCTTTTTCTTTACCTACCCACAGGAAAGTCAATGGGCCGACGATGGTCGGTTTGGCTTTCAGACCCAAAGCTTGGGCTTCTTGCAGTTGTTGAACGTAGTGTTTAGCGTTGGCTTTGAATTCGGTATCGGCGTGGAATTCAGGCACCAAGTAGTGGTAGTTGGTGTCGAACCATTTGGTCATTTCGATAGCGAATTGGTCTTTGTTACCACGGGCCAGTTGGAAGAATTGTTCCAAAGACAGGTTTTGGCTGTCGAAGCCGAAACGGGCAGGGATGGCACCGGTGGCAACTTGCAGGTCGAGGATGTGGTCGTAGAAAGTGAAATCGCCTACGGCAACGTAATCAGCGTTGGCCGCGGCTTGGTGTTTCCAGTTTTTCTCGCGCAAGTCTTTAGCAACAGCCAGCAATTCTTGCTCGCTGATTTCTTTGCGCCAGTATTTTTCTTGTGCGAATTTCAATTCGCGGAAGGCACCGACGCGCGGGAAGCCTGAAAAATGCAATGTTGTCATGTTAACTCTCCTAGTTGGAATTTTGAATCAGGCCGGTATGGCCTGAATGTTCGATATTGTAAATCAGAATGGGGAGGCCGTCTGTTTTATTAACGCGGACGCACGCCCAAAATATGGCAGATGGCGTAAGTCAGTTCGCTGCGGTTGAGGGTGTAGAAGTGGAAGTCTTTGACACCTTCGCGCGAGAGGACTTTGACCATGTCGATGGCGATGCTGGCGGCAACAAGGTTGCGCGTGCCTTGGTCATCATCCAAACCTTCGTACATTTTAGACAGCCAGCTTGGGATTTTGACGTTGGTCACTTGGGCCATTTTGGTCAATTGTTTGAAATTGGTTACGGGCAGGATGCCGGGAACGATTTCAACGTCAATGCCCATCATCACGCAACGGTCGCGGAAGCGCAGATAGCTTTCCACGTCGAAGAAGAATTGGGTAATAACGTTGTTTGCACCCGCATCGATTTTGCGTTTCAGATTAATCAAGTCGGCTTGTGCGGATTTGGCTTCAGGGTGAACCTCAGGGTATGCTGCTACAGAAATGTCAAAGTCGGCAACGGAGCGCAACAGTTTGACCAAATCTTCGGCATAGAAAGGTTTTTTTTCGTAGCCGGGCGGCTCGTCGCCACGCAGGGCAACAATGCGGCGGATACCGCTGTCCCAATAATCTTTGGCGATTTGGCGCAACTCGTCAGGGCTGGCATCGATACCGGTCAGGTGGGGGGCGGCGTCAAGGCCGGTTTCTTGTTTGATGCGTTTGACGATACTGTGTGTGCGGTCGCGTTCGCCGGAGTTTGCACCGTAGGTTACGGAAACGAATTTCGGATGCAAGGTTTGCAGGCGATGGATGGAATCCCACAGCATGGTTTCCATTTGTTCGTTTTTCGGCGGGAAAAATTCGAACGAAACATTGATGTCGCCTTTCAAATCGGAAAGGCTGTTGTTTAAAGCAGCGATTTCTCGAGCATGATTCATGGTTATGCACCTTCTGCATATCTTTTATTTGTTGTCAGACTGCATAATAAGTTTGAGGTTGGTATGAGTCAATTTCGAAATTTTCCGAAATTGTATGAATAGATTTAATAAAGACCTCAGGCCGTCTGAAAAACAGCCTGAGGTCTTGTTTGATGAAAAGGGAAAAGGTTATTCCGCTTCATCTATCCAGGCTTGTTGCACGGCTTCGAGAATGCGTTCGCCGCAACGCGCCGGATCATCGTCAAATTCAGGCAGTGCCATAATCAAATCACGCAGTTGGGTAAAACGCACGGTTTTCGGGTCGATGCTGTCGCCGTGTAAATCGTAGAGTTCTTCGGCGATGCGTTGAGTATCTGTCCATTTCATGATGTGTTCCTTTATTGGGGTTCGACTATTGCCAATTATTTTAATCAAGAAGAAGTCGGACTGCCAGATTGTTTTACGGAAGATGGGCAGATAAATAATGATGTTATTTTTTAATAAAATAGCATATTTGCGTTAAAATACGGCAAGACACTTAAAACTTAAGGCATATTCTCTTTGAATCTGCTGCATTGCACTTTTTATTCCGTTTTGAATGATTTGGTTTTCATGCAAAATTTACATTTAGCTATGCAACCAAATTTTTTAGAATGGCTCTTAAGAAAATCCATCGCTTAAAAATAAAAGGAAAAAAGATGAATAACGCACTCAACGCCAAGCTGTCCAAACTGATTTACTCGCTTGCTTCCGATGATCCGGAGTATCTGGCTAAAGCAGACGCATTCGACCGTTTGCTGTTGTTGGTTCGCGAATTTTATCGGATGCTGGACGAAACAGAAGGTTTGAAACAGCTGGTGTTCCGTCTGTATTACGGCAAGCACTATGGCTTGATTAAACTGGATGCTGCTTCACCCAATGACGATGCAGGCGCATTGAGGTTGAAACGTTGGATGGTTTATTCGCGTATCGCAGAGCGTATCGAAAATTGTGGCAAGCATTTGTCGGTTGTGCTTGAAGATGCGGTGTTAGAAAATAGTGCGGACAAATCTCATTATATAGATGAAGCCAATGCTATCATCGCGCGTTTCGGTTTGGTAAGGGATGAAGCTGCACTTTCGGCCATCGAGGAAGAGGAAGCATTGAAAGCAGAGGCCGAACTGTCGGCAGCAAACAAGCCCCAGAACGCGGCTCCCCGTTATAACGGCAATATGCATCAAATCAGAATGCAAGAAAAAATTGAAAATTATTCAGCTACGCAGAAAGTGGCCTCCATGCAAATTTCGCGTATGCGTTTTATTTTTCCTCATATCAAATAGTTTGCTGCATCACCAAAAGGCCGTCTGAAAACCATGAATTTGTGGTTTCAGACGGCCTTTTTCATTAAGCCTTGTTCTAGTGGTCTTCACGCGCATGGTTGATCGTATATTTGGGGATTTCTACGACCAAATCTTCATCGGCAACGACTGCCTGACAGCTCAAACGTGAATCGGCTTCCAAACCCCATGCCTGGTCGAGCAGATCTTCTTCCAATTCGGTCGGCTCTTCCAGGCTGTCAAAACCTTTGCGGATAATCACGTGGCAGGTGGTGCAGGCGCAGGATTTTTCGCAGGCATGATCGACTTCGATATCGTGGTCGAGCAGTACGTCAAGGACGGTTTGACCTTCCGGTGCGTCTTCGATAACCGCGCCTTCGGGGCATAATGTCGCGTGTGGGAGTACGGTAATTTTTGGCATTTTTATTGTCTCGGTTGTTTAAGAGTGGTTGTGGTTAAAGTGGTTTCAGACGGCCTTGGGTATTCAATATTCAGGCCGTCTGAAAAATGGGTTTATAACATGATGCCTTTACTTTTTAAATTTTCCAGACATTCGTCCAAGTAAGCATCATCATGTTCGGCATAAATCGGCGAAGTGGCTGTTTCAGCCGCGTGCGAATGGTATGGGGCAACGGCTTTGCCGCGATATAGCGGATCTTTCCATAAAACATCCGGTTTGTAACCGCGCTTTTCCATCTCTTCCATAATCAACGCGTGATACAGATAGAGTTTGTAGGGTGAGTGGATAAAAACGTAATTAACCGTCGCATGCGGCCTGCCCCAGCCCGCTCCGCGTAAAGCAGCGCATTCGCGGTGTTGCCCCAAAAGCTGGGCACGGGGGAGTAGGGGGATAAGGGTTTGGTGCCAGAGTCTCATTGTGATTCAAATAATTTTGAATATTCTGCGTAAGCTTTCTCTAAATTTTCTTTTGAGTAGGTAGTATAAATATGAAGACCTTCTTCAATTTCAGTAGTTAGCTTTGTTCCACTTTTCCCAAAGTATTCGTCTTTATAGAGACGGACTTTGGAATTTTTAGGTTTATGTGTATTTTTCGAAGAGATGAGATTTCTTAATATAGAAGGATTTTGTTGGTGCTTTTCTTTGATAAAGGAGATAAATGCACTTCTGTCTATTTCAAAAATTTTTTCTTGATGATGTTCTTCGACAGTTTTTTCAAAACCCAACTCTGCTATTTCATTTTTAGGAAATACAATTTCGCCTCTTAATGAGAGAAAAAGCCTTTTCACAAGATTTTCATCAATTGCAAAAAGCTCAGTTTCTCCTATTCGGCTTTTGCCGAAAATTTCATGAAGTAAGGTTTCTTTTTCTTTATAGTTGTCGGTTTTAATGGCTAGAATGCGCTCTAACCCAGCAACGTTTGCGTAGCCGTTGTTTTCCAAATGGCGCATTCTAATTTCAAAATTATTTTCGTCAGTAATACCAATTTTATATACACCTTTGATGACGGTTTTCATCAGGTAGACAATGCCTGCTTTTTCCATTGTTGTTCTTTATTTTTATTTCTTTAAGAGGATATCTTTTCAGACGACCTCTCTATTTCCAAAGGCCGTCTGAAACCATTTGCCGTCAAATATTATCAACGCTTTGGCCTGTCAACGCGCGTTGGATGTTGCGGTTCATGCGTTTGGCGGCGAAGTTGTCGGTGCTGTAGCTGAGTTTGGCGACGGCGGCACGGATGTCTTCGGCTTTACCGTCTTTCAGATAGCTTTGCAAAGCGGCGATGTCTTGTTGAATCTGTTGCAATTCTTCGGCTTCCAATAAATCGCTGTCCAACTCAAGGGCGGCATTGACGGCGTCGGTCAGGCTTTCGGCTTCGATGACGGCTTCGGCACGGGTGCGTGCGGCCATGTCTTCGGCGGCGTTGCTCATGCTGTCTTTGAGCATTTGGGTAATGGTGCCGTCGTCTAAACCGTAGGAAGGTTTGACTTCGATTTGCGCCTGTACGCCGGTGCTTTGTTCTTGTGCAGAAATGGACAGCAAACCGTCGGCGTCAACTTGGAAGGTTACGCGGATACGCGCCGCGCCTGCGGCCATCGGCGGAATGCCGCGCAGGGTAAATTTGGCCAGGCTGCGGCAGCCGGAAACGAGTTCGCGCTCGCCTTGTACGACGTGTATCGTCATGGCAGTTTGACCGTCTTTGAAAGTGGTGAAATCCTGCGCGCGCGCGGTAGGAATGGTGGAATTGCGCGGGATGATTTTTTCGGCAAGGCCGCCGTAGGTCTCCAGGCCAAGTGATAAAGGTGTAACGTCAAGCAGCAGCCATTCGCCGTCGGTTTTGTTGCCGGCAAGGACGTTCGCCTGGATGGCGGCGCCGAGTGCGACGACTTCGTCGGGGTTGAGGTTGTTCAACGGGGTTTGTCCGAAGAAGGTGGCGACCGCTTGTTGAACATGCAACATGCGGGTCGAACCGCCGACCATAATCACGCCTTTGACATCTGCCTTGGTCACGCCTGCGTCTTTCAAAGCCTGTTTGACGGGTTCGATGGTTTTTTGTACCAGATTTTGGGTCAGATTGTGAAACTCTTGGCGGGTAATGACAGTATGGACTTTATGGCCGTCTGAAAGTGTGGTTTCGATAACGGCTTCGGTTTGAGTGGTCAGTTTTTCTTTGGTGGCACGGACAAGGGAAAGCAGAAGCTGGCTGTCTTGTTCGTTGAGTTTGGAAAGGTCGTTTTGTTCCAGCAGGTGGCAGAACAAGCGATGGTCGAAGTCGTCGCCGCCCAATGCGCTGTTGCCGCCGGTGGCTTTGACTTCAAATAATCCTTTGGTCAGTTGTAATACGGATACGTCGAATGTGCCGCCGCCCAGGTCGTAAACGACAAACGTGCCTTCCGAGGCGTTGTCCAGCCCATAGGCGATTGCGGCGGCGGTCGGCTCGTTGAGCAGGCGCAAGACATTCAAGCCTGTCAAACGCGCGGCATCTTTGGTGGCTTGACGTTGGGCATCGTCGAAATAGGCGGGAACGGTAATGACGGCGCCGACCAAATCGCCGCCTAATGTTTCTTCGGCGCGCAATTTAAGGGCTTTGAGGATTTCTGCCGATACTTCGATAGGCGTTTTCGCACCTTGACGGGTGTTTAATTCGACCACGCGCTCATTGGGTGTAAATTGATAGGGCAGGTATTGCGCGTCTTGTGTGAGGTCGGTAAGGGTGCGGCCGATCAGGCGTTTGGCGGAGCTGACGGTATTTAGCGGATCGGTTTTTTGTGCGGAAAGGGCGTTTTTGCCGACTTCGACTCCGCCATCCAAATAGCGGACAACCGAAGGCAGGGTAGTACGACCGTCTGAATCGGGCAGACAGACTGCGCTACCGCTGCGTACGGTGGCCACCAAGCTGTTGGTTGTACCTAAATCAATGCCTACGGCGAGGCGGTGTTGATGGGGGGCGGCGGACATGCCGGGTTCGGAAATCTGCAAAAGAGCCATGATTGTGTGCCTTCTGATGCTGTATTTATTAGGATGGGGCAGATTTTAGCAGATTTTTGGCAGATAGTTGAGTGGTTTGCTAGGAAATAACCCTAAGGCCTAATGTTGTTTTTTAATTGAAAAGAAAGTGGATTTTGAATCCGGACTTGTATTTTTTAAGAAATGCGGATAAAATTCAGCCTCTTTGCCTTGCCTTTTACTTCGCATGGTGAAAGGCTGTTTTTAATCATCCATAAGGAGATAACATGCGTCATTACGAGATCGTGTTTATCGTTCATCCTGATCAAAGCGAGCAAGTGCCTGCTATGGTTGAGCGTTACAAAACCATGATTACCGAAGCTAACGGTAAAATCCACCGTTTGGAAGACTGGGGCCGTCGTCAATTGGCTTACCCAATCAACAAAATCCACAAAGCACACTATGTTTTGATGAATATCGAAACTACTCCTGAAGTGGTTGAAGAGTTGGAAACTGCTTTCCGCTTCAATGATGCCGTACTGCGTCACCTGACCATCAAAACAAAACACGCTGTAACTGAAGCTTCCCCAATGCTGGGCGGCGAAAAAGCAAAAAACTTGCTGAACGGTGCGGCTGAAGAAGTTGCAGCAGCCGAATAAGATTGAATAATCTGATTAAGCTTACCGCCCGTATCTTACAGGTTCAGCCTTTGAGATATACGCCGGCAGGAATTCCTGTTTTAGATGTTGTGTTGCAACATGAATCTTGGCAGGAAGAAAACGGACAGAAATGTCTGGTCAAGTTTGAAATTCCCGCGCGGATTTTAGGTAAGCAGGCTGAAGAATGGCAGTATCGGCAAGATGCCGTCATCGAGTCGGAAGGTTTTTTGGCGCAACGCAGCCAACGCTTCCCCAAGCCGGTACTACGCATACAGAACATTAAAGAATATAAAGGTTAAACGACAATGGCTCGTCAATCATTCAAACGTAGAAAATTCTGCCGCTTTACGGCTGAAAAAATCCAAGAAGTTGATTACAAACAAGTTGATTTGTTGAAAGACTTCATCTCTGAAAACGGCAAAATCATCCCTGCCCGCATTACTGGTACTAAAGCACACTACCAACGTCAGTTGGCTACTGCTGTGAAACGTGCCCGTTTCCTGGCTCTGTTGCCTTACACCGATCAACACAAATAATTTTGGAGTTTAAATCATGCAAATTATTCTGTTAGAAAAAATCGGCGGTCTGGGTAACTTGGGTGATATCGTTACCGTTAAAAACGGTTACGCACGCAACTTCCTGATCCCTGCCGGTAAAGCAAAACGTGCAACCGAAGCCAACATGAAAGAATTCGAAGCACGCCGCGCTGAATTGGAAGCCAAACAAGCTGAAATCTTGGCTGATGCTAAAGCCCGTCAAGAAAAACTGGAAGGCCAAACCATTACTGTTGCTCAAAAAGCCGGTGTTGATGGTCGTCTGTTCGGTTCTGTTACCAATGCTGACATCGCTGAAGCGATTGTTGCTGCCGGTATCCAAGCTGCTAAAGCAAACGTACGTCTGCCTAATGGCCCATTGAAAGCTGTTGGCGAATACGAAGTTGAAGTGGCTCTGCACACTGACGCTGTTGCTAAAATTACCGTTGCTGTTGTTGCAGCCGCTGAGTAATTGATTCATTTAAGGCCGTCTGAAAATCAAGGGTTTCCTTGGATTTCAGACGGCCTTGTTTATGTGCTTGAGCCGAAGCAAATAGGTGTCGAGTTGCCTATATTTTGGGCTGATTAAAAAGTATGGCGGTTGGCATAGAGAGATGATGTGTTGGACGAATATTCTTTCGTACTCGGATTTGTCATAGTATTTAATAAAGAGATTATTTATGAATAAAATCAAAATCTTTGGGATGGGTCTGGCTGCTTTGGCTTTAGCTTCATGCGGCACTCCGCAAAAGCCTGCTGTTGATACGGCAAAACCTGTCGAGCCTGTTTCCTCTGCAAAACGACCTGTATTTGATGCTGCGGCTGAATCTGTTGCCAGCAGCGGTTTTAATGAAAACGTCAATGTTCAGCAGTTTATCCAATATGAAGTGAAAAACCGTCGTTTCAGTGCGGAAGAATTGCGTAACTTCTTTAATGGTGTGGTGTATAAAGGCAATATTATTACCATTATGTACCGCCCAAGCACTTCGCGTCCTTGGTATGAATTCCGCACCGGTAACTCCGGTGCAGCCAAATTTAACGGCGGCAGACAATTCTATGCGGCAAACCGTGCCGTAATTGATGATGCGGCACGCAAATACGGCGTACCTGCCGAATTGATTGTGGCGATTCTCGGTATTGAAACCAATTACGGCAAAAATACGGGCAGCTTCCGCGTTGCCGATGCCTTGAGTACATTGGCCTTTGATTATCCCCGCCGTGCCGAATTTTTCCAAAACGAATTGAGCGAACTTTTGCTGATGGCAAAAGAAGAAAAAGAAAATATCTTTGACTTCAAAGGCAGCTATGCCGGCGCGATGGGTATGCCGCAATTTATGCCTTCAAGCTACCGTAAATGGGCGGTGGACTATGATGGTGATGGTCATCGCGATATTTGGAATAATGTCGGCGATGTGGCGGCTTCTGTCGCCAATTATATGAAACAGCATGGCTGGCAGACCGGCGGTAAGATGGTTGTGCCGGTCAGTCTGACGATTACGCCGCACTTGCAGGCAATTATCGATGAGAAAACTGCTTTGACACGCACTGTCGCAGATTTCAAAGCCTTGGGCGTCGTGCCTCAAACTACTGTTGCCGATAATGAGAAAGCTGTATTGTATGCTTTGGAAACCAGTCCTGGCGTATTTGAATACTATTTGGGCCTGAATAACTTCTACACTGTATGGCAATACAACCACAGCCGTATGTATGTAACAGCGGTACGCGATATTGCGAATGCAATCAACAACAATGGCCTGTAAGCCATAAGAAAACCACCCTTCGGGGTGGTTTTTAGATATTGAGGATTTGTAAGGGAGTTAAGCCATCAGTCTGATTTTCATGGCGTAACGTTTTTTACTGTGCCCTGAAACAAATTGTCCGCCTCGGGCAGGGGATAAAAATGCATTGCCTTCTGCGGTTGGCTCTGCACAAGTATATTGGCCGTTTCGATCGCTCCAGAGTGCGTACACAGGCAGATTGTGGGTACGGATATCCAGTTTCAAGCCGTCAAATGCAACGTGTGCATCCTGGTCGGAGGAAACAAATTCGGTATGGGAGATATAGTCGGCATCGTATGGCGCGCCGTTGAAATCAAATTGTGTACCGGCGGCGGTAAAGTAGGGGTGGAATCCTGGAGAGGTGCGGACAGGCGATTCGCCGTAATTGCAGACGGTCAGGATGGCGATGGCTTCATTTTCGTTAGGCAGGCTGTAATCGAGCAACCATTCGACGTGTTCATAGCCTTTTTCTGTGCTGATTAATTTCAAGCCGATATCTGATTCATTTTGATGGCGGATTTCCCAGTCTGAGGTTCTGCCGAAACCATGTTGGGCCAGATGATTTTTGCTGTCAGGTCCGAATTGGGGTAGGCAGACGTGCATGCCACCGCGTAATTTTGTGTCATCGCCGACTTGAACGCTGGTTTTCGGAAATAAGACTTCCCGTCCTTTTAGAATCAGGGAATCAATATATCCGCCCATTGTATTGACTTGCATAGTGGCTGATTGTTTGCGTAGTATGATTTCAGACATGATGTTTCAAACTTCAAATTACTTATCATTTATGTAGCATTCTAACATTGCAATAACATGCTGTCGCCGTAGCCTTGATAGAAAATCCTTAATAAAAATCAAAAAAATGCTAGAATATATGCCATTTTCTGAGGTCGTCTGAAGAGCAGATCATTCTTTTCAGACGGCCTTCCGATTTATTTCCCGTAGAGAAACAACATGGCTTATCAAGTTCTTGCACGAAAATGGCGTCCGAAAACCTTTGCCGATTTGGTCGGTCAGGAACACGTCGTCAAAGCCCTGCGCAACGCGCTGGACGAAGGCCGTCTGCACCATGCCTATCTGCTGACAGGGACACGCGGTGTGGGTAAGACCACGATTGCCAGGATTTTGGCCAAGAGCTTGAACTGCGAAAATGCCGTGCATGGCGAACCATGCGGTCAGTGTGAAAGCTGTACGCAAATCGACAGCGGCCGTTATGTGGATCTATTGGAAATCGACGCGGCATCGAATACCGGTATCGACAATATCCGCGAAGTGTTGGAAAACGCGCAATACGCGCCGACTGCGGGTAAATACAAAGTCTATATCATCGACGAAGTGCATATGCTTTCCAAAAGCGCGTTCAATGCCATGCTGAAGACTTTGGAAGAACCGCCTGAACACGTTAAATTTATTTTGGCGACCACCGATCCGCATAAAGTCCCCATTACCGTATTGAGCCGCTGTTTGCAGTTCGTTTTGCGCAACATGACAACGCAGCAGGTTGCCGAGCATTTGGCGCATGTCCTGGACCGTGAAAACGTTCCTTATCAGCCGCAGGCCTTGCAGCTTTTAGGCCGTGCCGCCGCCGGCTCGATGCGCGATGCGTTGAGCCTTTTGGATCAGGCGATTGCCATGGGTTCGGGTAAAGTTGCCGAACAAGATGTCCGCCAGATGATCGGAGCGGTCGATAAACAATATTTGTTTGAATTGCTTGAAGGAATCATTAATCAAAACGGTGAGGCTTTGCTGGAAAAAGCTCAGGAAATGTCTGCCAGAGCGATTGGTTTTGACAGCGCATTGGCAGAATTGGCCATGCTGTTGCAACGTTTGGCTTTGATTCAAACCATTCCTTCTGCCTTGGCAAATGACGACCCTGAACGTGAAACCTTGCTTCGTTTAAGTCAGGCCTTGAGTGGTGAGCAGATTCAGCTTTATTATCAATGTGTTATTCATGGTAAACAGGATTTGCCGCTGGCTCCGGACGAGTATGCCGGTTTTGTCATGACGCTTTTGCGCATGCTTGCATTTGCGCCATTGGCCGCTTCGGGTTGCGATACGCAAAGTCAGATTGAACACACGGATTTGCATTCCGATTATCAGAAAGCTGAGGCTGAAAAAAAGCCTTTTCAGCTGCCGAAATCTGAGCCGATAGCAGCACCGGCGGTTGAGAAAGAGGCTGTTCCGACCAAACAGGATACCGTTGAAAGGCCGTCTGAAGAAACCGTTCAGCCAGTTCAGCAACAACAGACGGATGTACCGCCTTGGGAGGAAATGCCGAGCCAAGTATCGGCTGAGCCACCTCAAATTCAAGCGGCGCAGAAGCAAGAAGCTGCGGAACCATTGCCTGTTGCACAAGTTCAGAGGGCCCCTGAGCCGGAAGAATATCTGCACATGGATGAGGAAATTCCGCCTCCGTATTTTGATGAAGTATATGTATATGAAGATTCGCATCGTGCTGATGTAATGGAAGTACCGCAGCCGGGTGCATCTGCTGAGTCTGAAGAAGAGGAGGGGGATGAAGAAGAGCTTCAGTTCGCTCCTTTGCCTGAGTTTAAAACAGAGAATTGGCACAGCATTATCGAACGCTTCGCCCGTAAATTAGGCGCGGCGCAGATGTTGGCGCAAAATGCGGCATGGACGAGTTATGATGCGGAAGCAGGTTTAATCATGCTGTCGTTGACGGATGAGGCCAAAGCCACGGCCAATAAAGAGCGCTTGGATAAAATCTGCCAGACGTTGAGCGAGGCTTACCATCTTGGCAATTTAAGGCTGCAAACCGAGCCTTGGCAAGATGATAAAGGCTGGGAAACGCCGGTGATGCGCCGTAAACGTATTCAAGAAGAAGGGCGGCAGCAGGCGCAAGATTTGCTGGAAGCGGATACAACGGCGCAGAAAATCTTGCAAACCTTTGAAGCGCAATGGCTGCCGGATTCTTTAGAATTGGCAGGACATTCTTAACATACTGATATACAAGGCCGTCTGAAAGGCAATAGCGTTTTCAGACGGCATGAGTGAAACCCATTTATTCAAACCCATAGGAGTAAAACATGTTTGGAAAAGCCGGATTAGGCGGCCTGATGAAACAGGCCCAACAAATGCAGGAAAACATGAAAAAGGCACAAGCCAAGCTGGCTGAAACCGAAGTTGAAGGTGAGGCAGGCAATGGTTTGGTGAAAGTTGTGATGACGTGTTCGCACGTTGTCCGCAAACTTGAAATCAGCCCTGATTTGATTCAAGAAGCCGCTGACGACAAAGAAATGTTGGAAGATTTGGTATTGGCCGCCATCAATGCCGCTTCTGAAAAAGCCGAAGAAATGACCAACAAAACCATGGGCGCATTTACCCAAGGTCTGCCAGCAGGCATGGGAGATTTCTTCCGTTGATTTAAAATCAATAAAAGGCCGTCTGAAGCCAGATTTGGGTTTCAGACGGCCTTTTTTATTATGAGGATTCAGGGCTTTCTTTGGGGAAGAACAATCGTTCTTTATTGATGTAAAAAAGCCTGAACAGAAGTTCAGGCTTTTAAAATTTGGCTCCCCGACCTGGGCTCGAACCAGGGACCTGCGGATTAACAGTCCGTCGCTCTACCGACTGAGCTATCGGGGAATGGGGCGTATTATAATGGCTGGAAAAAATGTGTCAATCCATATTTTCAAGAAAATGGTGCAAAATATTTCAAATGTTTGAATGTTAAAAATATTTTGTAATCAAGTTTCACAGGCTTCCAGCCGTTTCAGACGGCCTTTAGTATTTGGCGTTAACCAATTTGCCGTTTTGGAATACTTGTTGCTGCATCACGGTGCCGTTGTAGGCGTAAGTGGTCAGCGAGCCGTTGCTTGGCGTGGCGCGGAACTGCATCAGCTGGTTGCGGCTGAGGACATAGGGGTCCGTGCGTTTTTGGCTGTTGTCGCTGTAAAAGTCTTGGACGACATATTCGTTGTTGCGTTTGCTGATCAGTTGGCGATGGAAGCCTCCTTTGACTGCGCTGTTGCTGGGTGTGCCGTGTGCATCAAAATAGGTCACGATTTGTTCTTCTGAGATACGGATGCCGTCTGAATCCGTGCCTTTGGTGGTTTTGTTTTTGTCCAAGCCGACAGGGATGTTGATGGATGTACCCAAGCCGACATGGCGGCCGATGCCGGTGCCGACGCCTAAGCCGACGGAAACACCTGGCGTGCCGACTGTACATGCGCTGAGTGAAGCGGCCAAAAGGGCAGGTAAGAGAACTTTTTTCATAATGTGTATCCTTGTAATAAGAAATGTTTGTAATGTTGGAAGTATAGTATTTTTGCGGGGTGGCTGGTGTTAGTATTGGTAAAAGGGCGCAAGGCCGTCTGAAAAACAAGATAGAAACGGATATATCATTCTGGTGTAGAATGTGCCGAAATAATGATTTAATAAGAATGTGAATGAATAATGAAAACTTTAAAATTTACGAAGATGCACGGCTTGGGCAATGATTTTATGGTGGTCAATGCCATCGAGCAGGACTTTGATCCGTTGGCTGCGCCGCTTGCTCAATGGGCAGACCGCTATCGCGGCGTGGGTTTTGATCAGTTTTTGGTAGTGGAGAAGCCTTCTTCTGATGCGGTCGATTTTCGGTACCGCATTTTCAATGCCGATGGTCGGGAAGTAGAGCAGTGCGGCAATGGCGCGCGTTGTTTTGCGCGTTTTGTCGCGGATAAGGGTTTGACGGATAAAACGGAAATTTTGGTCGAAACGGCCAAAGGGATTATTGTGCCGAAGCTGTTGGATAACGGTTTGGTTACCGTCAATATGGGTAAACCGCGTTTCATGCCGTCTGAAATTCCGTTTGTGCCTGCGCATGGTGAAAATGAAGATGCGCTGACACATATTGTCTTGGTCGGTTTGGAATCTGTACCGGTAAGCTGCGTGAATATGGGTAATCCTCATGCGGTGATTTTGGTTGATGATGTTGAGGCTGCGCCGGTGGAGCATTGGGGCGGTGCCATTGAATCGCACGAGCAGTTTCCTGAACGGGTCAATGTCAGTTTTATGCAGGTTGAAGATGAGTTGTCCGTCCGGTTGCGTGTGTTTGAGCGCGGGGTGGGGGAAACTCAGGCTTGCGGCACTGGAGCGTGTGCGGCCGTGGTGGCCGGCGTGCGCAATGGCCTGCTGAAAGCGAGGGCGCCTGTGCGTGTTACTCTGCCTGGGGGCGAACTGTTTATCAGTTGGGAAGAAGGGGGCGATGTGCAAATGACCGGCCCTGCTGAAACCGTTTTCGAAGGTGAGTTGCAGTATTCATGATGGTTTCTTTGGATTTTTGGTTTGCCATTGTGTATGCTGCGGTATCGTTGGCGTTTATTTTTCGTGCGCAGCGGTTTCAATGGTTTTGGGCTGCGGTGTTGTTGTGGCTGGGGATTTCGGCACTGGGCGCGCGCCTGTTGCCCGGAATGTGGGGCTTTACGCATACAGGCCCTTTGTTCATCCCTCATTTTTACCTGACCGCCGCCAGTGTTTTCTTCTTTATTGACGATTGCAGTAAAACGGAAGACAGAAAGTTTTGGTCGGCAGGCGAATATGCCGGTTTGACCTTATTTGCCGTTTCCAATGTCGTCATGACCTTGGCTTTTGTTTTCTTGGCTGTCGCGGTTTATTTCATCTTACCGCTGGCAGGCTCGGTTTTTGCATGGACGGCATTGCTGAAAATTTATGCTTTGAAACCCATTTATTGGTTTGCATTGCAGGGCGTCCTGATGCTGGTGTTTTATCTGCACAGAGTGGTTGTTTGCAAGCAGTCTGCCTCTCTTTTCAGTATGCGGCAGATGTGGGCAGGCTGGACGGTTGCCGTCGTGATGCAGGCTGTGGTTGCCGTTGCATTGATTTTTGAGCGCAGTGGATATTGACCGCGCTTGAACCAAAAGTTATAAAGAAAGAAATTTTCGATATTGGTTTTTCAGACGGCCTGAGTTTAATATGCAGGCTGTATTACATCTAAATCAGGAGCAGGAAATGAAAATTGCAAATAATATTACCGAGCTGATCGGCAACACACCTCTGGTGAAACTGAACCGCCTGACCGAAGGTTTAAAAGCGCAAATCGCCGTTAAACTTGAATTCTTTAATCCAGGCAGCAGCGTGAAAGACCGTATTGCCGAAGCCATGATTGAAGCGGCCGAGCAAGCCGGTAAAATCAATAAAGATACCGTTATCGTCGAGGCAACCAGTGGCAATACCGGTATCGGTTTGGCCATGGTGTGCGCGGCCCGCGGTTATAAATTGGCCATCACCATGCCTGAAAGCATGAGTAAAGAACGCAAAATGCTGCTGCGTGCGTTTGGTGCAGAATTGATTTTGACTCCTGCTGCCGAAGGCATGGCAGGCGCTATTGCCAAAGCCCAATCTTTAGTGGACGAACATCCGGGCACTTATTTCATGCCGCGCCAATTTGATAACGAGGCCAATCCTGAAGTTCACCGCAAAACCACTGCCGAAGAGATTTGGCGCGATACAGACGGTAAAGTAGATATTTTCGTGGCCGGTGTGGGTACTGGCGGCACGATTACCGGCGTGGGCGAAGTGTTGAAAAAATACAAACCCGAAGTTCAAATCGTGGCTGTCGAGCCTGAAGCTTCTCCGGTATTGAGTGGTGGCGAAAAAGGCCCACATCCGATTCAAGGTTTGGGCGCAGGCTTTATCCCCAGCGTTTTGAATACGACTGTTTACGACAGCATTGTCAAAGTACCTAATGAAGCAGCGTTTGAAACTGCACGCGCTATGGCTGAAAAAGAAGGCATTTTGGTAGGTATTTCTTCAGGTGCCGCAGTATGGAGCGCATTGCAACTGGCCAAAAAACCTGAAAACGAAGGTAAGCTGATCGTTGTCTTGTTGCCATCATATGGCGAACGCTATCTTTCTACGCCTCTCTTTGCCGATTTGGCATAATATAGGATTGTTGTTAAAAGGCCGTTTTCAGACGGCCTTTTTTGCGTATGGGCTTGAGATATCGTATGAAATCTGTTGTAATTCAGTTAATGAGCTTTGAATACCGTTATTCAAAAGTTGGTTTCTTCAACGAATCATGCTTATAATGCGCATCATGAAAAAATACATTCTTCCTATCCTTGCTGTGGCGGCACTTGCCGGTTGTGAATCAATTTATGTTCCAACATTGAAAGAAGTGCCAGTTCGACCAACCAACGTCAAGAAACCTAAGGCTGATTCACAAGTTTCAGCTACCGGTTATCATTTGGCTCCTTCGCATTGGGCAGATGTTTCCAAGATTCATGATGAAGCACGTCGCTTGAGTACCCAAGTGAGCCAAGGTAGTCTGACCAAAGTTCAGGCTGCACAATATTTGAACCGCTTCCGTATCCAACAAGTGGGACGCAACTCTGTCGATGACAGTATGTACGAAGTTTATCTGCGTTCTGCCGTTGACAGCCAACGTGGTGAAATTACTACCGAGCAATCCAAACAGTACATCCAAGGTGCTTTGCGCGGTTGGCAACAGCGTTGGAAAAACATGGATACCAAGCCAAGCAATCCTGCGTTTACCAATTTCCTGATGGAAGTTATGGGTATGCAGCCTTTGAAATAAAAAAGTCATAAACTGAGAAGGCCGTCTGAATATTCAGACGGCCTTCTTTTTGTATTTATATATGTGTAGTCGAATTGTATCCAATTAAGAACCAAACAACTTGTCAGCCGCTTGACGGGCTTTTTCTTGAATATCTTCGGTCAGATAGTTTTTCATCTGAGAATAAACCAGCGCAATGACGGCAATGTCATCGCTGAAGCCAAATGGAATCAGAAGGTCGGGAATGCTGTCGATAGGGCTGAGGAAATAAACCAGTGCGCCGACAATAATCATTTTAGCCCGTTTGGGCGTGTGTTCGGATTCCCAAAGGTAATAAAGTACATAAAGCTGTCGGACGACAGGTTTGCCCAGGCGGCCGGCAAAGCGTCCGAGTTTTTTCATAAAACCGGATGTGTCCAAGTTTCGACGGCGGAAGGAGGGGATGTAGTCTTCCGGATCGGGTGTGTTTTGATGAGGGGAGTGTGTCATGATGCAGCTTCCTTATAAGGTATGGAAACATTGTTGGTGTTGTGCTGTATTTTAGTCCATCTAGGGATAGATGAAATGTCTTTGAATGTATAACTATGTAAGAGTAGTAGTAATAATGCAATAGTAATAAGTTAAAAATGGCTTATGCCTTTGTAAAGATTAGGTATCAAGAGTGAGAATTTATCTCGCAATAGATACGATTCTCAAATCATAATGATGTTATTGTAAGTGCTTTGATGGGGAGATGGCTTAATTGCAGGAAAGTAACAAAAAAGGCTAGCCACGCAAAAAAAAATCTAAGAATGATTGTTTGATTTTATTAGTCTTTTGGTAAAAATCATTAGAGCATTCATAAATTGCACTGTTCAAAATGAGATAAAACAGGTAAATTATGGTTTATGTAGCTTATTGTAGTGCTGAGCTATAGGTTTTGAGCTGATAATAAATCTAGAGGAACTGACCATGTCCGCCAAATCACGCCCGGTATTTTTGGAAATTCCGAATATCCGATTGCCCATACCGGGGATTGTATCTATTCTTCACCGTATCAGCGGCGTCGGCTTATTTGTGATGCTGCCTGTTCTCTTGTATTTCTTCTCTGGAACGCTGGATCGCGAAGCGTCGTTTGAAGCATATCGTTCTGCTATTTCCAATCCGTTTGTGAAGCTGATCCTTATCGGTCTGTTGTGGGCATATCTGCACCACTTTTTTGCCGGTATCCGCTTTCTGTTTTTGGATGTGCATAAAGGCCTGGAATTAAATACTGCCCGTACTACTGCTAAAGTTGTATTTGCTTCTGCTTTGATTCTGACCGTCGTTTTGGGAGCTTTGTTATGGTAGAACGTAAATTGACAGGTGCGCATTACGGTTTGCGCGATTGGGCAATGCAACGTGCAACTGCGGTCATCATGCTGGTGTACACCGTGGTTCTTTTGGTTGTTTTGTTTACGTTGCCTAAAGAATATTCGGCATGGCAGGCATTTTTTGATCAAACTTGGGTGAAGGTGTTTACCCAAGTGAGCTTCTTGGCCGTATTCCTGCATGCATGGGTAGGTATCCGTGATTTGTGGATGGACTACATTAAGCCTTTCGGCGTGCGTTTGTTTTTACAAGTTGCCACCATCGTTTGGTTGGTAGGCTGCTTGGTGTATTCAGTTAAAGTAATTTGGGGGTAAATATGGGTTTTCCTGTTCGCAAGTTTGATGCCGTGATTGTTGGCGGTGGTGGTGCAGGTTTACGCGCAGCCCTCCAATTGTCTAAATCCGGCCTGAATTGTGCTGTTTTGTCTAAAGTCTTCCCAACCCGTTCTCATACTGTAGCGGCTCAAGGTGGTATTTCTGCTTCATTGGGTAATGTGCAGGAAGACCGTTGGGATTGGCATATGTACGATACCGTAAAAGGTTCCGACTGGTTGGGCGACCAAGATGCGATTGAGTTTATGTGTCGCGCAGCGCCTGAAGCTGTAATTGAGTTGGAACACATGGGTATGCCTTTTGACCGTGTGGAAAGTGGCAAAATCTACCAACGTCCTTTCGGTGGTCATACTGCAGAACACGGTAAACGCGCGGTAGAACGTGCATGTGCTGTTGCTGACCGTACCGGTCATGCGATGTTGCATACTTTGTACCAACAAAACGTCCGTGCCAATACACAATTCTTTGTGGAATGGACAGCGCAAGATTTGATTCGTGATGAAAACGGCGACGTAGTCGGTGTAACCGCCATGGAAATGGAAACCGGCGAAGTTTATATTTTCCACGCTAAAGCTGTGATGTTTGCTACCGGTGGTGGCGGTCGTATTTATGCTTCTTCTACCAATGCTTATATGAATACCGGTGACGGTTTGGGTATTTGTGCCCGTGCAGGTATTCCGTTGGAAGACATGGAATTCTGGCAATTCCACCCGACTGGTGTAGCCGGTGCCGGTGTATTGATTACTGAGGGTGTGCGTGGTGAGGGCGGTATTCTGTTGAATGCCGACGGCGAACGCTTTATGGAACGTTACGCACCAACCGTAAAAGACTTGGCTTCCCGTGACGTGGTTTCCCGTGCGATGGCGATGGAAATTTACGAAGGTCGCGGCTGTGGTAAAAACAAAGACCATGTATTGCTGAAAATCGACCATATCGGTGCAGAAAAAATTATGGAAAAACTGCCGGGCATCCGCGAGATTTCCATTCAGTTTGCCGGTATTGACCCGATTAAAGACCCGATTCCTGTTGTGCCGACTACCCACTATATGATGGGCGGTATTCCGACTAACTACCATGGCGAAGTTGTTGTTCCGCAAGGTGAAGATTATGAAGTGCCTGTAAAAGGTCTGTATGCGGCAGGTGAGTGCGCATGTGCTTCCGTACACGGTGCGAACCGCTTGGGTACCAACTCCCTGTTGGACTTGGTGGTATTCGGTAAAGCTGCCGGCGACAGCATGATTAAATTCATCAAAGAGCAAAGCGACTGGAAACCTCTGCCTGCTAATGCCGGTGAATTGACCCGCCAACGTATCGAGCGTTTGGATAATCAAACTGGCGGCGAAAACGTTGATGCATTGCGTCGCGAACTGCAACGCTCCGTACAACTGCACGCCGGTGTGTTCCGTACCGATGAGATTCTGAGCAAAGGCGTTCGAGAAATCATGGAGATTGCCGAGCGCGTGAAACGTACTGAAATCAAAGACAAGAGCAAAGTGTGGAATACCGCGCGTATCGAAGCTTTGGAATTGGATAATTTGATTGAAGTAGCGAAAGCGACTTTGGTGTCCGCCGAAGCGCGTAAAGAATCGCGTGGCGCACACGCTTCAGACGACCATCCTGAGCGCGATGACGAAAACTGGATGAAACATACCCTGTATCATTCAGATACCAATACTTTGTCTTACAAACCGGTACATACCAAGCCTTTGAGCGTGGAATACATCAAACCGGCCAAACGCGTTTATTGATGAGTTTTCAGACGGCCTTTATCTTAAAGGCCGTCTGAAACCTAACCATACCCACATTGAACTGCTTGAATTCATAATACAAAATCATTGGGCAGTTTATGAGAAAAGGAACACTTCTCATGGAAAAAATGAGTTTTGAAATTTACCGTTATAACCCGGACGTTGATGCCAAACCTTATATGCAACGTTACGAGTTGGAATTGGAACCAACGGACGTTAAACTTTTGGACGCTTTGGTGCGTCTGAAAGCACAAGACGATACATTGTCTTTCCGCCGTTCTTGCCGCGAAGGTATTTGCGGTTCTGACGGTATGAACATCAACGGCAAAAACGGCTTGGCATGTCTGACCGATCTGCGTGGTTTGAAACAGCCGGTTAAAATCCGCCCTCTGCCAGGTCTGCCTGTTATCCGCGACCTGATTGTGGATATGACCCAATTCTTCAAACAATATCACTCCATCAAACCTTACGTTGTCAACGATAACCCTATCGATGCGGACAAAGAGCGTCTGCAAACTCAGGAAGAGCGTAAAGAGTTGGACGGTTTGTACGAATGTATTTTGTGTGCTTGCTGCTCGACTGCCTGCCCGTCATTCTGGTGGAACCCTGATAAATTCGTTGGTCCGTCTGGTTTGCTGAATGCTTACCGTTTCATTGCGGATAGCCGTGATACCATTACTAACGAGCGTTTGGATAATCTGAACGACCCATACCGTTTGTTCCGTTGCCACACCATTATGAACTGCGTAGACGTATGTCCTAAACACTTGAATCCGACCCGAGCCATCGGTAAGATTAAAGAGATTATGTTGAAACGAGCCGTTTAAGAAATGATGGTTTTTGACGATATTGCCAAACGGAAAATCCGTTTTCAAACCCGCCGGGGATTATTGGAATTAGATTTAATCTTCGGCAGGTTCATGGAAAAAGAATTCGAGCACCTGAGTGATCAGGAGTTGTCCGAATTTTCCGAAATCCTCGAATTTCAAGACCAAGAGTTGCTTGCCTTGATTAACGGACATTCGGCGACGGACAAGAAACACCTGATTCCCATGCTTGAAAAAATCAGACAGGCATGACGTATTATAGAGCTTGTTTGCGATGCTAATCCGAACAAGCTCTTTCCATACTGAGGCCGTCTGAAAAAAAGGACCGTGCCGCTTGGGCGGCAACGAAAGCCCCAACTTACAAAGGAGTTTAAGAATGTCTAAATCAGTCAAGCTCACCACCCCAAATCAAGAGACCTTGGAACTGCCAGTATTGGAAGCAAGTATCGGCCATGATGTGGTTGATATTCGTGCTTTGACAAAAAATACAGGTCTGTTTTCATTCGACCCAGGATTCGTGTCAACTGCAAGTTGCGAATCCAAAATCACTTATATTGATGGCGATGAAGGTCTGTTGTATTACCGTGGTTATCCTATCGAGCAGCTGGCCGAAAAATCCGATTATTTGGAAGTTTGCTATCTGTTGATTTACGGCGAACTGCCTACCCCTGAACAGAAAAAAGAATTTGATGCCACAGTCGGTCGCCATACTATGCTGCATGAGCAGCTGACTTGGTTCTTCCGCGGTTTCCGTCGCGATGCGCATCCGATGGCGATGATGGTTGGCGTGGTTGGCGCTTTGTCTGCTTTCTACCAAGACAGCTTGGATATTGCCAATCCTGAGCACCGCAAAATTGCGATTTACCGCTTAATCTCCAAAATCCCGACCATTGCGGCAATGTGTTACCGTTATTCCAACGGCCTGCCGTTCAATTATCCAAAAAATAACCTTTCCTATGCTGAAAACTTCTTGCACATGATGTTTGCGACACCATGTGAAGAATACAAACCTAATCCAGTATTGGCTCGCGCGCTCGACCGCATCTTTATTTTGCATGCCGACCATGAGCAAAACGCTTCTACTTCGACCGTACGTTTGGCCGGCTCTTCTGGTGCAAATCCATTTGCCTGTATCGCTGCCGGTATCGCCTGTTTGTGGGGTGCTTCACACGGCGGTGCAAACGAAGCTGTGTTGAAGATGCTGGACGAAATCGGCGATGTGTCTAATGTTGCCGCATACATGGAAGGTGTGAAACAACGCAAATATCGTCTGATGGGCTTCGGTCACCGCGTATATCGCAATATGGACCCACGAGCCAACATCATGCGCGAAACCTGTTATGAAGTCTTGAAAGAATTGGGCTTGGAAGACAGTCCTAAATTCAAGCTGGCGATGGAATTGGAACAAATTGCACTGAAAGATCCATTCTTTGTTGAACGCAAGCTGTATCCAAACGTCGATTTCTACTCCGGTATCGTCTTGTCCGCATTGGGCATTCCAACTGAAATGTTTACCGTTATCTTCGCATTGTCGCGCAGTGTAGGTTGGATTTCTCATTGGCATGAAATGATTAGCGATCCGGCACTGAAAATCGGTCGCCCACGTCAACTGTATACCGGTGCAGAACGTCGCGATTACGTTCCGGTAGATAAACGCTAATAAACAATACATTAATATATTGTTGAAAAGTCGTTTGAAAAAATCGAATTACCGTTTTCAATGAGGTTGGTCGTAATTAATTAAGTTGATAGCAGGTAATTTGATTTGAAATAGGGTAGAATAAAGTGTCATTTCAGACGGCCTGAATTCCGTTCGGAGAACACGGGATTCTACCCTTTGTTTATATTTTAAAGAAAAGAGCTCACGCCATGATGGACGAAAAACTCAATTTCTCTTATCTGTTTGGTTCTAATGCGCCATACATCGAGGAGTTGTATGAAAAGTTTCTGGATAATCCGGAATCTGTCGATGAAAAATGGAAACAGTACTTTACCGATTTGAGTAAACAGCCGGGCGCAGTCGCTGTCGATGTTGCCCATACACCGATTCGTGAATCATTTGCCACTTTGGCTAAAAAGAAAATTGCCGCAGCCGTCGCAGGCGGTGTGGATGAGGCAATGATGAAAAAGCAAGTCAGCGTTTTGCGACTGATTTCTGCCTATCGTATCCAAGGCGTGGGTGCAGCCCAACTTGATCCGCTCAAACGTATTCCTCCTCAAAATATCGAAGCTCTCGATCCTAAATTCCACGGTCTGTCAGATGCCGATATGGCGCTTCAGTTCAATATGGGCGAGGGCGATTTTTCCGGTCAGAGCAAACTGCCTCTGTCCCAAATCATCAGCAACCTCAAACAAACCTACTGCGGCCATATCGCGGTAGAGTACATCTACATTCCAAATACCGAAGAGCGCCGCTGGGTTCGCAATTATTTTGAAAGCGTACTGTCTACGCCAAGCTACAACGTTGAACAAAAACGCCGTATCTTGAAAGAAATGACTGCTGCCGAAACTCTGGAACGCTACCTGCATACCAAATATGTCGGTCAAAAACGCTTTGGTGTAGAAGGCGGTGAAAGCGCGATTGCCGGTTTGAACTACCTGATTCAAAACGCCGGTAAAGACGGTGTGGAAGAAGTCATCATCGGTATGGCACACCGTGGCCGTCTGAATGTTTTGGTTAACATTTTGGGCAAAAAACCGGCTGATCTGTTTGCTGAATTTGAAGGCCGTGCCGAAATTAAATTGCCTAGCGGCGACGTGAAATACCATATGGGCTTCAGCTCCGACATTGCTACGCCACACGGCCCGATGCACGTTTCTTTGGCATTCAACCCGTCACACTTGGAAATTGTTAACCCAGTAGTGGAAGGTTCTGCGCGCGCCAAACAAAAACGTTTGGGCGAAAACGGCCGCGATAAAGTCTTGCCGGTATTGATTCACGGTGACTCCGCATTTATCGGTTTGGGTGTTAACCAAGCGACATTCAACCTGTCTAAAACACGCGGTTATACCACCGGCGGTACTGTCCACATCGTGATCAACAACCAAATCGGCTTTACCACTTCCGATACCCGCGATACCCGTTCTACCGTACACTGTACCGATATCGCAAAAATGGTTTCCGCTCCGGTTATCCATGTGAACGGCGATGATCCTGAACGCGTTTGCTTTGCCATCCAAGCTGCCTTGGATTACCGTAAAAAATTCCATAAAGACATCGTGATCGACGTTGTCTGCTACCGTAAATGGGGCCACAACGAGGGCGATGATCCGACCCTGACCCAACCGATGATGTACAAAAAAGTATCGCAACACCCGGGTGCGCGTGCTTTGTACACCGAGCAACTGATTGCCGAAGGCGTAGTCACCCAAGCTGAGGCTGACGGTTACATCCAAGCCTACCGTGATGCTTTGGACAAAGGCGAACATGTTGAACAAACAACGCTGAGCAACTTCCAACGCACACAAATCGACTGGAGCAAATACCAAGGCAAAGATTGGCGCGAAAAAATCGAAACCGGTTTGCCTGCCGCCGACATCGAGCGTCTTACTGAGAAATTCACCGCCGTACCGGAAGGCTTTGCCCTGCATCCGACTGCAAAACGTGTGATCGAAGCGCGTAAAGCCATGGCATCAGGCAAACAGCCTATCGACTGGGGTATGGCCGAAACCCTTGCATACGCAAGCCTGCTGACCAAAGGTCATGGCGTGCGTATCTCTGGTGAGGACTCCGGCCGCGGTACATTCTCACACCGTCATGCCGTTCTGCACGATCAAAAACGCGAAAAATGGGACGACGGTACTTATGTTCCTCTGCGCCATATGGGCGAAGGCATGGGCGAGTTCCTGGTTATCGACTCCATTTTGAACGAAGAAGCCGTGATGGCGTTCGAGTACGGCTTTGCCTGCTCCGCACCTGACAAGCTGACCATTTGGGAAGCTCAATTCGGTGACTTCGCCAACGGCGCGCAAGTGACTATTGACCAATTCCTGTCTTCAGGCGAAACCAAGTGGGGTCGCTTGTGCGGTCTGACCACCATCCTGCCGCACGGCTACGATGGTCAAGGCCCTGAGCACTCTTCTGCACGCGTAGAACGTTGGTTGCAACTGTGTTCTGAGAACAATATGCAAGTCATCATGCCGTCTGAAGCGTCGCAAATGTTCCACCTCTTGCAACGTCAAGTCTTGGGTTCATACCGCAAACCGCTGGTGATTTTCATGTCCAAACGCCTGTTGCGCTTTAAAGGTGCAATGAGCCCGCTGGAAAACTTCACCGAAGGTTCGACTTTCCGTCCGGTTATCGGCGATACCGCCGAACGCGCAAGCAACGATAGCGTGAAACGCGTGGTATTGTGTGCCGGTCAGGTTTACTATGACTTGGAAGCCGGCCGTGCTGAGCGTAAACTGGAAGATGATGTCGCTATCGTCCGCGTTGAGCAGCTGTATCCATTCCCATACGAAGAGGTTAAAGCTGAGCTGGCGAAATATCCGAACGCAAAATCTGTGGTTTGGGCGCAAGAAGAGCCGAAAAACCAAGGCGCGTTCTATCAAATCCGCCACCGCATCGAAGACGTTATCAGCGAAGAGCAAAAACTGTCTTATGCCGGTCGTCCAAGCAGTGCATCGCCTGCAGTGGGCTACTCAAGCAAACACATTGCTCAATTGAAACAATTGGTTGAAGACGCTTTGGCATTGTAAACCAAGTAGCATTCCGTCTGAGTCTGCTCAGGCGGAATGCCCATATGCAGAATTAAAAACACACAACAGGCCGTCTGAAAGGGCCATTGGAGACACAAAATGATTATTGATGTAAAAGTACCTATGCTGTCTGAAAGCGTATCTGAAGGCACGCTCTTGGAATGGAAGAAAAAAGTTGGCGAAGCAGTTGCCCGTGACGAAATCCTGATCGATATCGAAACTGACAAAGTGGTTTTGGAAGTACCTTCTCCACAAGCCGGCGTATTGGTTGAAATCGTAGCGCAAGACGGTGAAACCGTTGTTGCCGACCAAGTTTTGGCGCGCATCGATACAGCTGCTACTGCCGCTGCTGAAGCCCCAGCCGCCGCGCCTGCCGAAGCAGCCCCAGCTGCCGCTCCTGCTGCTGCACAAAACAACGCCGCTATGCCTGCTGCCGCCAAACTGGCTGCCGAGACCGGTGTTGACGTGAACGCATTGCAAGGTTCTGGCCGTGACGGTCGCGTATTGAAAGAAGACGTACAAAATGCCGCTGCCAAACCTGCCGCAGCCGCTGCTCCTGCTGTTGCACTTTCTGCCGGCGCACGTCCTGAAGAACGCGTACCAATGAGCCGCCTGCGTGCCCGTGTTGCAGAACGCCTCTTGGCTTCTCAACAAGAAAACGCCATTTTGACTACATTCAACGAAGTCAACATGAAACCGATCATGGACTTGCGTGCGAAGTATAAAGATAAATTCGAGAAAGAACACGGCGTAAAACTGGGCTTTATGTCCTTCTTCGTTAAAGCCGCTGTTGCCGCCCTGAAAAAATACCCGGTTGTGAATGCTTCTGTTGACGGCAAAGACATCGTGTACCATGGCTACTTCGACATCGGTATCGCGATTGGCAGCCCACGCGGTTTGGTTGTACCAATCCTGCGCGATGCCGACCAAATGAGCATTGCTGACATCGAACAAGCAATTGTTGATTACGCGAAAAAAGCCAAAGACGGCAAAATCGCTATCGAAGATCT
Organism: Neisseria sp. HMSC061H08; assembly: GCF_001836795.1. Classification (NCBI taxonomy): domain Bacteria; kingdom Pseudomonadati; phylum Pseudomonadota; class Betaproteobacteria; order Neisseriales; family Neisseriaceae; genus Neisseria; species Neisseria sp. HMSC061H08. Next base: position 46,122 of record NZ_KV830575.1, read on the forward strand.
GACTGGCGGTACATTCAGTATTACCAACGGCGGTACTTTCGGTTCTATGATGTCCACCCCGATCATCAACCCGCCTCAATCTGCGATTTTGGGTATGCACGCCACTAAAGAGCGCGCCGTGGTTGAAAACGGTCAAGTTGTTGTCCGTCCAATGATGTACCTGGCTCTGTCTTACGACCACCGTATCATCGACGGCCGCGAAGCTGTACTGACCTTGGTAGCCATTAAAGACGCGTTGGAAGACCCAGCCCGCCTGTTGTTGGATCTGTAATCGTTTCAGACGGCCTTTTATTTATTAATGAAAAGGCCGTCTGAATTTTTATTTAGATGTAGCATAATGTAGTATCGTGCTACAATAGGCTCAACGAACGATTGAGGCCGTCTGAAACATTTGATTCGAATGAATCGACAGATATGGACTTTCAGACGGCCTTTTCTTAAAACCATCAAAACGCAGTCATTCAAAATAAAAAAGAAACAAAAAGTATCGTTTTTATTTTGAGATACTGCGAAAAGCAAAGGATGACACGATGTCTCAATATGATGTAGTAGTGATTGGTGCAGGCCCGGGCGGATACGTTGCCGCCATCCGTGCCGCGCAACTGGGTTTCAAAACCGCTTGCGTCGACGCAGGCGTTAACAAAGCAGGCAATGCCCCTGCATTGGGCGGTACTTGCTTGAACGTAGGCTGTATCCCTTCCAAAGCCCTGTTGCAATCCAGCGAACATTTCCACGCTGCGCAACACGAGTTTGCCGAACACGGTATCACTGTCGGCGACGTAAAATTCGACGCGGCCAAAATGATTGAGCGCAAAGATGCCATCGTGACCAAACTGACCGGCGGCGTGAAATTCCTGTTCCAAAAAAACAAAGTAACCAGCCTGTTCGGTACTGCTTCCTTTGCCGGTAAAAATGGCGATGCTTACCAAATCGAAGTCGATAACAAAGGCGAGAAAACCGTTATCGAAGCCAAACACGTCATCGTAGCCACCGGTTCCGTACCTCGTCCGTTGCCACAAGTCGCTATCGACAATGTGAACGTATTGGATAACGAAGGTGCATTGAACCTGACCGAAGTGCCTGCCAAACTCGGCGTGATTGGTTCCGGCGTGATTGGTTTGGAAATGGGTTCCGTATGGAACCGTGTGGGTGCAGAAGTTACCATTCTTGAAGCTGCGCCGACCTTCCTGGCTGCCGCCGACCAACAAATCGCCAAAGAAGCCTTCAAATACTTCACCAAAGAGCAAGGTTTGAGCATTGAATTGGGCGTGAAAATCGGCGACATCAAATCTGAAGGCAAAGGCGTTTCCGTTGCTTACGAAACTGCTGCCGGCGAAGCCAAAACCGAAGTATTCGACAAACTGATCGTTGCCATCGGCCGTATTCCAAACACCAAAGGCCTGAACGCCGAAGCCGTCGGTTTGGAAAAAGACGAACGCGGCTTTATCAAAGTGGACGGCGAATGCCGTACCAACCTGCCTAATGTATGGGCAATCGGTGACGTGGTTCGCGGCCCGATGTTGGCACACAAAGCCAGCGACGAAGGTGTTGCCGTTGCCGAGCGCATTGCCGGTCAAAAACCGCATATCGACTTCAACAACGTACCATTCGTGATTTACACCGACCCTGAAATCGCTTGGGTGGGTAAAACCGAAGAGCAGCTCAAAGCCGAAGGCGTGGAGTACAAAAAAGGTACTTCAGGTTTCGGTGCAAACGGTCGCGCATTGGCAATGGGCAAAGCCAAAGGTACGGTTAAAGTATTGGCAGATGCCAAAACCGACCGTATCTTGGGCGTACACATGATTGGCCCGGTTGTCAGCGAATTGGTTACCGAAGGCGTGACTGCGCTCGAATTCTTCGCCAGCAGCGAAGACATCGCCCGCATTATCCATGCCCACCCAACCTTGTCCGAAGTGGTTCACGAAGCTGCATTGGCGGCCGACAAACGCGCTTTGCACGGTTGATAGACATTAAGGCCGTCTGAAACTTTTCAGACGGCCTTAAGGCCTCCGACAAATTGAATGTTTCGAGAGCTTCGTTTTCTGATTTATAATTCCGTCAGACAAACAAACAGCATTTACATTCATTATGAACAAAGAAATAGTCGGTATTTTCTTTATACCGATGGGCATCATCAGCATGTGTATGGCCGCATTGTGGCAAATGTATGTGATGATGGCCGAAACTTATACGCTCAACCGTTTCAAAGATAAAGAATTGGTTTGGCGCGTGGCATTGTTGTTTATCAGTTTCAGCCTTGCCGTTTATCTGCTCTGCCCGAATTCGCGTAAAAAAGGCATTGTCTTTTTTATTCTCGGAGGAGGCGGCGCAACCATGTATCTGCTGGCGCGGATGTGGTTGCCCTTCAGTAAATAGTAGGGCCGTCTGAAAATATGGGATTGGCCGCAGGGCGATTCCTAAAACCCACTCACCTTAAGGAGAAATCCATGAATTTACACGAGTATCAGGCTAAAGAACTGCTGGCTAGCTACGGTTTGCCCGTACAAGGCGGTATTTTGGCACACAACGGCGAAGAAGCCGCTGCAGCTTACGACAAATTGGGCGGCAAATTCGCTGTTGTCAAAGCACAAGTACACGCCGGCGGCCGCGGTAAAGCGGGCGGCGTAAAAGTCGTTAAAAGCCGCGAAGAAGCTAAAGAAGTGGCTGAAAGCCTGATTGGCACCAACTTGGTAACTTACCAAACCGATGCCAACGGCCAACCTGTCAACAGCGTTTTGGTTTGCGAAGACATGTATCCTGTTCAAACCGAGCTGTACTTGGGCGCAGTGGTTGACCGTTCTACCCGCCGCATTACATTCATGGCTTCTACCGAAGGCGGCGTGGAAATTGAAAAAGTTGCTGCCGAAACTCCTGAAAAAATCTTCAAAGTAACCGTTGATCCGCTGGTCGGCCTGCAACCTTGCCAAGCTCGCGAAGTTGCGTTCCAACTGGGCTTGAAAGACAAACAAATCAACGAGTTCGTCAAACTGATGACCGGTGCGTACAAAGCGTTTGTCGACAACGACTTCGCACTGTTTGAAGTAAACCCATTGGCAGTTCGCGAAAACGGCGCACTGGCTTGCGTGGACGGCAAAATCGGCATCGACAGCAACGCGCTCTACCGCCTGCCAAAAATCGCTGAATTGCGCGACAAATCTCAAGAAAACGAACGTGAGCTGAAAGCTTCCGAATTCGACCTGAACTATGTTGCCTTGGAAGGTAACATCGGCTGTATGGTGAACGGTGCCGGTTTAGCGATGGCCACTATGGACATCATCAAACTCAAAGGCGGCCAACCTGCCAACTTCTTGGACGTTGGTGGCGGCGCAACTAAAGACCGCGTGGTTGAAGCGTTCAAACTGATTCTGGAAGACAAATCCGTTAAAGGCGTATTGATCAACATCTTCGGCGGTATCGTACGTTGCGACATGATTGCGGAAGCCATCGTGGCAGCCGTTAAAGAAATCAACGTCAACGTTCCTGTCGTTGTTCGTTTGGAAGGTAACAACGCCGAACTCGGCGCGAAAATCCTGAACGAATCAGGTCTGAAACTGACTTCTGCAGACGGCCTGAATGACGCAGCCGAAAAAATTGTTGCAGCCGTAAACGCCTAAGGAGAAAAGAATGAGCGTATTGATTAATAAAGACACCAAAGTATTGGTTCAAGGTTTCACCGGTAAAAACGGTACTTTCCACTCCGAACAAGCTCTGGCTTACGGCACTAAAGTTGTCGGCGGCGTTACCCCAGGCAAAGGCGGTCAAACCCACCTGAACCTGCCTGTATTCAACACCATGAAAGAAGCCGTTAAAGAAACCGGCGCGGACGCATCTGTAATTTACGTTCCCGCTCCGTTTGTTTTGGATTCTATCGTTGAAGCCGTTGATTCAGGCGTAGGCTTGGTCGTTGTGATTACCGAAGGCGTGCCTACTTTGGACATGCTCAAAGCCAAACGTTACTTGGAAACCAACGGCAACGGTACCCGCTTGGTCGGCCCAAACTGCCCGGGCGTGATTACTCCGGGTGAGTGCAAAATCGGTATTATGCCGGGCCACATCCACACTCCAGGCCGCATCGGTATTATTTCCCGTTCCGGTACATTGACTTACGAAGCTGTGGCACAAACCACCAAACTGGGCTTGGGTCAATCAACCTGTATCGGTATCGGCGGCGACCCGATTCCTGGTATGAACCAAATCGACGCACTGAAACTCTTCCAAGAAGACCCAGATACCGACGCCATCATCATGATTGGTGAAATCGGCGGTACTGCGGAAGAAGAAGCAGCCGAATACATCCAATCCAACGTAACCAAACCTGTTGTAGGTTACATCGCAGGTGTTACCGCTCCTAAAGGCAAACGTATGGGTCACGCCGGTGCGATTATCTCCGGTGGTAAAGGTACTGCCGAAGAAAAATTCGCCGCTTTCGAAAAAGCCGGTATCGCTTACACCCGCAGCCCTGCCGAGTTAGGCACTACCATGCTGGAAGTGTTGAAAGCAAAAGGTTTGGCATAAGACTTAAGTCTTTAAGCTGAATGGAAAAGGCCGTCTGAAGTTTTCAGACGGCCTTTTTTAAATTTCATCGGGTTGTTTTCATAATAAGCACTTAATTTTATTTAAATTAACGTTTATTTTGGAATAAACGGTTATAATTTATTAACAGATAAATATTCTGTAACCATATCAACCTATATCAAGGAGAAAAGCATGAAAAAACACGATTTTGAAGCACGTCGCGAGGCTTTGCTGAAAGACATCCGAGAAGTGATGGATGATGTGGAAGAGTTGTACCGCGACGGTGTGGAAGCCGGTTCGGAAGAGGGCGGCAAAGCCCGGGCCAAATTGGAAGAAAAATTGGCCGCGGCCAAAGAGCGTTTGAGCCGTTTTGAAGAAGAGGCCGGCGAACGTTTGCGCCATCATGCCGAGCGTGCGCGTGAGAAATACGAGCAGTTTGAAGAGGCGGCCCAGGAGCGTTTTAAAGAAGGCAAAGAGCGCTTTGCCGAATTTGAAGCCGATACGGGCGAGCGTTTGAAACGCGGTGCCAAACATGCTGATGAAGTGGTGCATGAAAAACCATATTATGCGATGGGTTTTGCCGCATTGGCCGGTTTGGTTGTCGGTGTGTTGTTGAACCGCCGTTAATGTGAATATGTTAAGGCCGTCTGAACAGGTGTACACATGAAATCATGGATTTCATTGCGCCGTACAGACGGCCTTAGCCTTATGTTTCCTGAGAAAAAGGATAATCGAGATGGGGATTCGCCAACGTTTTGAACATGGCAAGGCTTTGTTGAATCAGGGCGCGGATTTGCTGCTGCTGCGTTTGCAGGTGTTGAGCTTGGATTTGACGCGTCAGGCGGAGAATGTGTTCCGTTTGGCGGTTTGGCTGGTGTTGTCCGGCGCGCTGTTGATGGTGGGCTTGGTCGGTTTGCTGTTCGGCTTGAACCGCGTGTTGTCGGATGTGGCGGCGTTGTGGGTATTTTTTGGCATTTTCTTCGTGAGCCTGCTGATTATTGCCGTATTGTTCCGCAAAGTATCGGCGGACTATCGGGAGCAGGGCAGTCGTGTGGCTGAAACCTTGCAGGATATTCGGACGGACATTGCGTATTTGCGCGGTGAGATAGACAAGGGTGCGGACGATGAAGCAATAGGTGCATAGAGTTTTTTAAGAATATTAGAGCATGTTAATTTTATTGCAAATGCCGTTATAGATAGACATAAAAATATTCTCGTAGCTTTTAAGATACTCTTGAAACCTTAGTTAGGCACTTGCTATCTAATGATAAGGGATTGTCCTCGAATAATCAGTAAAGAGAGATTTGTTCTGGTTATCTATAGCAGGGTAGTTCCAGTAATATTAATTTGGGGATAGAGTTTTATCAGTATATGAAGGTTGTTAGAAAATTTAAATGATAGGCAATCACCATTTTCATCCAAATATAGCTCCGACAGATCTTCTAGATAAAGATCAATGACAATATAATCTTTTCTGTAAAACAAGAATCTGACAGAATTTACTGTCAGATCAAAGCTTAAAGTAACTCGTTCATCACCGTTAACAAACTTAACGGTCTGAATAACATCGTCTATTTCGCAATCAAACCCATAAATAGACATAAACTCATTACAATTTGGAATCACTAATTTAGCATTATTCATTCTGGTTCCCTCCTTTGAGTATTATGGTAGCAGAAGATCTCGAGTTGTTATTTCTTATTGGAAAAAGACTCTCAAATTTTTAACTTTTTAGGACAGTTACATCTTCTTTTGTTTAATCATTTTGTTTTCCTGAAAAGAGATAATTGAGATAACGTTGTTAAATCTGGTGGCTTTGAGGATATTTTTAGGTATTTTTATGAAGCTGTTGATTATACTGTATCATTTTAAACAGTATCGGCAGATTATCGGGAGCAGGGCAGCCGTGTGGCTGAAACCTTGCAGGATATTCGGACGGACATTGCGTATTTGCGCGGTGAGATAGACAAGGGGGCGGACGATGAAGCAACAGGAGTATGAAGAAGCGCGTGAGCTGCTGCTTTTGGAAGCCAAGCTGGTGCGGCTGCGGATTGAGGCGGAAAATTTGAAACTGCGTAAAGTGGAAGAACGGGAGGCGCGGCAGGCCGATCGTTTGATGATGTTGGCCGATGTGGCGTTTCAGTTGAGCCAAACGCGTTTGCTGTCTCAACGCGCTTTGTTTTCTACATCACGCCGGCGGCATTGGATTTGGTTGGTATTGGCGGTCGTGTTGGGCTTGTCGAGATAATCGAGGGTAGAGGGGTAGTCTAAACATTGTCTGCGGCGAGGTGTCGGATTGTGTGAGCCGCTTGTTTAGGACGCTGTGTTGTTGTGTTGCCGAGATTTAAACTTTATCTATGTTGAGTATTTTTTACAAAAGACACCGGCCGTCTGAACATTTCAGACGGCCTCAATGTTTGGAGTTTCAGATATAATGGCGGCAATTTTGAAATTATTAAATGAAGGATAAGTAATGAACCGTTTGTATCCCCACCCGATTATCGCCCGCGAGGGTTGGCCGATTATCGGCGGCGGTTTGGCTTTGAGCCTGCTGGTGTCGATGTGCTGCGGCTGGTGGTCTTTGCCGTTTTGGGTGTTTACCGTATTTGCCCTGCAGTTTTTCCGCGACCCTGCGCGTGAGATTCCGCAAAATCCTGAAGCGGTATTAAGCCCGGTTGACGGCCGTATCGTGGTGGTCGAGCGCGCACGCGATCCGTATCGTGATGTCGATGCTTTGAAAATCAGTATTTTTATGAACGTGTTCAACGTGCATTCGCAAAAATCGCCTGCCGATTGTACGGTAACGAAAGTGGTTTATAACAAAGGCAAATTCGTGAATGCGGATTTGGACAAGGCCAGTACGGAAAATGAACGTAACGCGGTGTTGGCGACTACGGCTTCAGGTCGTGAAATTACTTTTGTTCAAGTGGCCGGTTTGGTGGCGCGCCGTATTTTGTGCTACACCCAAGCCGGTGCGAAACTGTCCCGTGGCGAACGCTATGGCTTTATCCGCTTTGGTTCGCGCGTGGATATGTATCTGCCTGTCGATGCGCAGGCGCAAGTGGCGATTGGCGATAAAGTAACCGGCGTCAGCACTGTATTGGCGCGTTTGCCGCTGACTGCGCCGCAAACTGAATCTGAGCCTAAAGCCGCAGCTTCTCAAGCAGCCCCGGCTGAAACAGTGTCAGGTCAATCTACCGAACAGCAGCAAATCGAAGCGGCGGCGGCTAAGATTCAAGCGGCTGCGCAAGATGTGTTGAAAGATTAATAGTCAGTTTTAAATGATTGGTTAAAACAAGAAAAAGGTTTTCAGACGGCCGTCTGAAAACCTTTTTTGTTTATCTATCTGATTTTAAAACTTCACGTTCACACCGCCGGTAAAGCTGCGACCCATTTGCGGCGTATCAGAGAGGAAGCTGCTGTGGGCGTAAACGGACTGATTGAGCAGGTTGTCTGCTTTGACGTACCAATTCCACTCGCCATAGCGCGTATTGCGGCGGTAGTTTGCGCCGAGGTTGAGCATATGGTGTCCGGGTGTGCGCGTTTCGTAGTGGGCGAGTTTGTTTTGGGCGAACACGCGGTAGTAGTCCAAATTGACATCGATGCGGTCGTTCAGCGCGGCTTTCAGGTGGACGCCGAGGCGCGCAGCCGGAACGCGGGGTGCGTTTTGGTCGTCCTGCGCGATGAAAGGACGGTTGCCGTAGGCATCTTCCCTGCCGGGCAGCGATGGCAGGTTTTTCAGACGGCCTCGTACATAGTCGCCGGAAACGCCGATGCGGTAGCGCGGTGTCGGTTTGAAGTAGATTTCGCCTTCCGCGCCGTAGAAGTCGGCGCCGGATTGGTTATAGCGTACGAGCTTCATTTCGCTGTCGTCTTCGATGGATTTGGGGCCGCGTCCGTCGTTTAGGGTTTGGGCGTAGATGTAGTTGCCGAAGCGGTTGCGGTAGAGTGCCAGATTGTATTGCCAGCGATCGCCTTCGTAGCCCAGCGCGAGTTCGATGTTGTTGGAACGCTCTTTGTTGAGGTGTTTGTTGCCGACTTCAAAGGTATTGGTGGCGACGTGTTTGCCGTGCGCGTACAGCTCTTGCGTTGACGGCAGGCGTTCCTGATGCGAGGCGGTCAGGCTGAGTTTATGGTGTGGCGTGAAATACCAGTTGCCCGAAAGTGCGAACGAGCGGGCGGTTTGGCGGTGTGCGCCGAGGTCGGGCAGGGGCTGGTTGTAGTAGTTTTCCCGATCAATCAATGCTTTGTCGTATTGGATGGAGGCTTTTTGTTTTTCCACGCGTACGCCGCCTTCAAGCGAGAAGTTGTCCCAGTTTGCCTGTTCTACACCGAAAAAGCTGTAATGGTGTACATTGTTGTCAATCAACATCGGTTGTTGGACGGTTTCGGGAATGGCGGAGAGCGCGCTGGATTTTTGTCCCAAATATTGCACGCCCCAACTGCCCCTCAGACGGCCTATGGGTTGGTGGCGCAACTCGATACGGGCGTTGTGTGTTTTGTTGTTGAAGAAGTTTTCTACTGCATCGCCTGCTTTTTCGTTGTGGTGGTAGTCATTGCGGTTCAGGTGTACGCGCAGGGCTTCGAAACCGGGGAATGGTTGCTTCCATTCGGCGCGGAGTTCGTAGCGTTTGTTGCGCAGGTCTATCCACGGTTTGCCGTTGTGGACATGGGCGTGTGCATTATCGTCGTCATGAAAGCCGCAGCTCAAGCCCGGGTTGTCGTAATCGATGTCTTCTTCGGTCAGCAGGTGCGGATAAAGCTGCAAATAGCGTTTGTTAATCAAACTCTTCTGCCAGATGATGTCGGCGTGGCAGTCGTCGTAGAGATGGCTGTGGGCAGGCAGGCCGTAGCGGTCGCGACGGTCGCTGTACGCCACGCCGAGGAAACCTTTCTCGCCCACCCAAGACAGGCCGATGCTGCCGGTTTTTGAATCGGCATGGCTGTCGGGCAGGCGTTTCAGACGGCCTTCTTCTTTTTGATAGCGCGGTACGGCGTAATCGCCTGATTTGCGGTACAAGCCTTCGGTATGCAGCACGAAGTGGTTGCCCAAGCCGATATTGATGCCTGCGGATGTCAGTTTTTCCAAATTGCCGCTGCTCAAACGCAATCCGGCTTCGCCCGATACGCCGTTTTCAGGCATTTTTTCGGGGATTTTTCCATCGGCAACATCGACCAAACCGGCCACATTGCCCGAGCTGTACAAGAGCGTAACCGGGCCGCGCAGGATTTCGACCTGTTGCGACAAGGCGCTGTCCACCATCAGGGCATGGTCGGGCGAGAAGTCTGCCATATCGCCCGTTTCGCCGTGATGGTTCAACACTTTAATCCGTCTGCCTGTTTGACCGCGTATCACAGGCGCGGACGCGCCGCCGCCGTATTGCGAGGCATGAATGCCCGGTACGCCGTCCAAAGCATCGCCCAAGTTGACGGCTTTTTGGCGCAAGGTATCGCCGCTGATGATTTTGTCGGAGGCGGTCGAAGCATGCAGCAGCCCCGACGTTGCACGCGGACGGCTTTTACCGACGACGGTAACTGCTTCCAAGTCAACCGACTGCTCGGTTTCATGCGCTTGGGAGAGAATAGGGGTGCTGATTAAAAGAATAGATAAAACAATGGGTTTGAGTGTGGTTTGTGTCATTTTAGTTTCTCATCATATTTCGAAAGGCTGTTATTATATAACATTTCATTATTAATATGATAAGATTTTTGAGAAAAAAGGCCGTCTGAAAACGAAGCGTGGTTTTCAGACGGCCTTTGGCTTGTATGCAGGTTTAAATGAAAACGGAACAATCTTTCTGCTGCCTGGTTTGGGTAAGGCAGAAAGTCACGGCAGATAGTTTGCTTTCATTGAAAGCATTACTTGGTTTCGGCGGCTTTAGCGCCAGCGGTCTCGGCAATCAAATCTAAGAATACCAGCGGCTTTTTGCCGATATTTTTGAGCGCATGGGACTGGCCGGGGCGGGCGATGGTAATGTCTCCTGCGCCGACTTCGGTTTGTTTGCCTTCGCTGTCGGTAAACAGGCCTTTGCCGGATACGATGATGTAAACGTCTTCATTGCCGGTATGTTTGTGTTGGCCGATGGAAGCACCCGGCGGTAATGTGAGCCAGCCGATTTCTTTGAATGCGTCTTGGTCGGCGGTTTGATGGCGCGTGAAGGCAAAGCTGCCGAGCAAGGGACCTTGGCCTCCGGCTGCGTTTTCGCGGTTCCATTCTGACAAGTCGGCTTTTTTGTACACTTGGATGCTGCGGTCGGTGGGGGTGGTTTGTTCGGCAGCTTGAGCGTTTAGAGATGTGCCGAGCAGAAGGGCGACAGATAATGCGGCAAATAGTGGTTTCATGGTGGTTCTCCGTTTGTCAGGTTGAGTCAGATAATGCGGATTCCGTTTTCAGACGGCCTGCGGGGTTGAAACGATTAACCCCGCAGGCTTCCCTCAAGATTTATTTCACGTTGCGCAGATAGTTCAACAATAATGGAACAGGGCGGCCGGTCGCGCCTTTTTCACCGCCGGATTTCCATGCGGTACCTGCGATGTCGAGGTGCGCCCACGGGTAGTCTTCGGTGAAGTAAGACAGGAAGGTGGCGGCGGTAATCGTGCCTGCACCCGGCGTGCCGATGTTGGGAATGTCGGCAAAGTTGGATTTGAGTTGGTCTTTGTAGGTTTCAAAGAGCGGCAGTTGCCATGCTTTGTCGTCCACGTTGCGGGAAGCGGCCAGCAGGCTGTCGACCAAATCTTGATTGTTGCCCATTACACCGCTGACGTCATGACCCAAGGCGATGATGCACGCGCCGGTCAGGGTGGCGACGTCGATAACGGCTTTAGGTTTGAACTGTTCGGCGTAAGTCAATGCGTCGCACAAAATCAGACGGCCTTCGGCATCGGTGTTCAACACTTCGATGGTCAAGCCTTTCATGCTTTTTACGACGTCCCCCGGTTTGTTGGCCGCGCCGGAAGGCATGTTTTCACAAGTGGCGACGATGGCAATCAGGTTGATCGGCAGTTGCAGTTTGACGGCGGCGCAGAAGGTACTGATGACGGTTGCCGCGCCGCACATGTCGAACTTCATTTCGTCCATGTTCAGGCCGGGTTTGAGGGAGATGCCGCCGGTGTCGAAGGTAATGCCTTTGCCGACCAATACCACAGGCGCGGCTTCTTTGTCGGCCGCGCCGTAGTAGCTCAGTTCGACCAAATATGGATCCTCAACGCTGCCTTTGGCGACAGACCAGAACGAACCCATGTTTTCTTTGATGTAGTCTTTTTCAATGATTTTGGCGTGTGCACCCAATTTTTCGGCTTCGGCTTTGGCGGTACGCGCGAGGAATTCAGGCGTGCACTCGTTTGGTGCGGCATTGCCCAAATCGCGGCAGAGGCTTTGTCCGTAAACTTGCGCTTCGGCAACGCGCAGGGCTTCTTTGACGGCGGCTTCGTGTGCGCTGTGGAACACGGCTTCTGCAAATTTGGCCGGTTTGGCTTCTTTTTTATAGCGGTCGAAACGGTAGGCGGCGTTGCCGAACGCGATGGCAAAAGCTTCGGCAACGGCGGCGGCTTGCGCTTCTTCAAAGGCATGAACGTCCACATTGACCGTTTCTTGATTTTGCGCCCATTTGGCGGCTTCGGCGGCGGCTTTGTTCAATGCGGCGCGGTCGGTTTTTTCGAGGCGGGCGACGGCAATGGCTTGCAAACCGTTGTCCGTCGGGATTTTGGTGTCGGCGAAATTTTGACCTTCTTCAAGGGAAGCGAAGAGGGCGAGGGCAGTCGGGTTGCTCAGTTGCGATGCTTCGGCGCAGACAAATAATTGCGCACCTGCTTGTTGAGCCTGCAAAGTTTCGGCTTTTGTGCTAAATTTCACGTTTATTCTCCTGATTGGAACGGTTGTCGGTTATTCAGACGGCCTGTTGACCAACCGTCCGAACAGATGAAAATCATTGTACTCCATTTGTGTCATGCCGTCTGAAGCCTTATGAATAAATATGGGTTTCCCATAAACCGTAGACCACGCTCAATCTTATGATTTACCAAAGAAACTTTATTAAAGAACTTTCCTTTACCGCCGTCGGCATCTTTGTCGTCCTCTTGGCGGTATTGGTGTCCACGCAGGCGATCAACCTGCTTGGCCGCGCAGCCGACGGGCGTGTCGCCATCGATGCCGTGTTGGCATTGGTCGGCTTCTGGGTCATCGGCATGACGCCGCTTTTGCTGGTGTTGACCGCATTTATCAGTACGTTGACCGTATTGACCCGCTACTGGCGCGACAGCGAGATGTCGGTTTGGCTCTCCTGCGGATTGGCATTGAAACAATGGATACGCCCGGTCATGCAGTTTGCCGTGCCGTTTGCCATTTTGATTGCCGTCATGCAGCTTTGGGTGATGCCGTGGGCAGAGTTGCGCAGCCGCGAATATGCTGAAATTTTGAAGCAGAAGCAGGAATTGTCTTTGGTGGAAGCCGGCGAGTTCAATAACTTGGGCAAGCGCAACGGCAGGGTTTATTTTGTCGAAACCTTCGATACCGAATCCGGCATCATGAAAAACCTGTTCCTGCGCGAGCAGGATAAAAACGGCAACGACAACATCGTTTTTGCCAAAGAGGGCAATTTTTCGCTGACCGACAACAAACGCACGCTTGAATTGCGCGACGGCTACCGTTACAGCGGTACGCCCGGCAAAGCCGATTACAACCGCGTTTCTTTCCAACACCTCAGCCTGATTATCAGCACCACGCCCAAACTTATCGACCCTGTTTCACATCGCCGTACCATTCCGACCGCACAACTGATTGGCAGCAGCAATCCCCAACACCAGGCGGAATTGATGTGGCGTATTTCCTTGACTGTCAGCGTTTTGTTACTGTGCCTGCTTGCTGTGCCGCTTTCCTATTTCAATCCACGCAGCGGCCATACCTACAATATCCTGATTGCCATCGGTTTGTTTTTGGTTTACCAAAACGGGCTGACCTTCCTGCGCAACGCCGTGGAAGACGGTAAAATCCATTTCTGGCTCGGACTGCTGCCTATGCACATCATCATGTTCATGATTGCCGTCGTCCTGCTGCGCGTGCGCAGTATGCCTAGCCAACCCTTCTGGCAGGCGGTTGGCAAAAGTCTGACATTGAAAGGCGGAAAATGAACCTGATTTCACGTTACATCATCCGTCAAATGGCGGTTATGGCAGTTTACGCCCTCCTTGCCTTCCTCGCTTTGTACAGCTTTTTTGAAATCATCAACGAAGTCGGCGATCTTGGAAAAGGCAGCTATAACGGCGCAAAATTGGGGCAGTATGTTTTAATGCAGATGCCTGCGCGCGCGTATGAACTGATGCCGCTTGCCGTTTTGATCGGCGGCCTGATTTCCCTCAGCCAACTGGCTTCCGGCAGCGAGCTGACCGTTATCAAAGCCAGCGGCATGAGCACCAAAAAGCTGCTGTTGATTCTGTCGCAGTTCGGTTTGATTTTCGCCATTGCCACCGTCGCGCTCGGCGAGTGGGTTGCCCCCACGCTGAGCCAAAAAGCCGAAAACATCAAAGCCGCCGCTATCAACGGCAAAATCAGTACCGGCAATACCGGCCTTTGGCTGAAAGAAAAAAACAGCATCATCAACGTGCGCGAAATGCTGCCCGACCATACGCTTTTGGGCATCAAAATTTGGGAGCGCAATGATAAAAACGAACTGACCCAAGCGGCAGAAGCCGAATCCGCCGTTTTGAATCCCGACGGCAGCTGGCAGCTGAAAAATATCCGCCGCAGCATATTGGGCGAAGATAAAGTCGAGGTTTCCACTGCCGCCGAAGAAAACTGGCCGATTTCCGTCAAACGCAACCTGATGGATGTATTGCTCGTCAAGCCCGACCAAATGTCTGTCGGCGAATTGACTACCTACATCGACCATCTGGAAAAAAACAACCAAAATACCCAAGTCTATGCCATCGCATGGTGGCGCAAGCTGGTGTATCCCGTTGCCGCATGGGTGATGGCGCTTGTTGCCTTCGCCTTTACGCCGCAAACGACGCGCCACGGCAATATGGGCTTGAAACTCTTCGGCGGTATCTGTCTCGGTTTGCTGTTCCACTTTGCCGGACGGCTCTTCAGCTTTACCAGCCAGTTGTACGGCGTGCCGCCGTTTTTGGCCGGCGCATTGCCGACGGTTTTGTTTGCACTGTTGGCGGTGTATCTGATACGCCGTCAGGAAAAAAGATAAGGCAAAATAAACTTCAGGCCGTCTGAAAGGCAATCTTCAGACGGCCTGAGTATTTTGTGTGCAAAAAACAAAATGCTAAAGTAAAATAATACCTTTCCAAACCAATACGGCTATTGAAAATGTCCCAAACCATCTGCTTGAATATGATTGTCAAAAACGAAGCGGCAATCATCGAAGAAACACTGGCCAACATCACCGACCACATCAAACTTGACTACTATGTCATCAGCGACACCGGCTCGACCGATGATACCGCCGGCGTGATCCGCCGCTTTTTCGATGCAAAGGGCATCGCAGGCGAGATTCATCATGATGGTTGGCAAAATTTTGCATACAACCGCAATCAGGCTTTGAAACACGCAAAAGACAAAACCGATTACGTGTTGATTTTTGATGCGGACGACCGCTTTGAAGGCAAATTGGAATTACCCGAACTGACCGCCGACCGCTACCGCCTCCGCATGAGAAATGCCATGGGCAGCGTGGTTTATTACCGTCCGCTGTTGTTGCGCAATGACGGTACATTCTACTGGCGCGGCGTGTTGCATGAGTTTATCGAAACCGACAAACAAGATACCAGCGAAGCCACGCTTCATGGCGACTATATGGTTCTCAGTGGCCGTTTCGGCGCGCGCAGCAATATGGCGAACAAATACCTGCTTGACGCCGTTTCTTTGGAAAAAGCGTTTTACAGCCCTGAAGATGAAGACCTGAAACCGCGTTACGCCTTTTATGCGGCGCGCTCTTATTGGGACTCCGATATGCCCGAGCGCGCGAGCGAATGGTTTAAAAAACGCATCGAGTTGGGCGGTTGGGTCGAAGAAGTAACGGTTTCTTACCAACAGCTGGGCGAGTGCTACAAATTAATGGGCAAACGCGATGAAGCTTTGGCGACTTGGCTGGCAGGATACGATTACAACCCGCGCCGTGCCGAGTGTCTCTACCTTGCTCAAACCATGCTGCGTCAGGAAGGGAAATACCGCATTTCCCATGCGATCGGCCTGATGGCGAAACGTATCCCGTTCCCAACAGACGATATTCTTTTTGTCCAAAGCAATGTTTATCAGTTGGACATCGACTATGAATTGTCGGTTACCGCCTATGCGGCCGGCGATTTGCGCCAAGGCTATGAGTCTTGCCGACACTTGCTCTTGCTGAATGTACGCGAGGCATTGACCACGGTGACCATGCAAAATATGTGGCTCTACCGCGAACACGCGCAAATCGAAACGCGCGAAGTATTGGAACAGCTGGTGGCCGTCATGCAGCCTTATGCCGCGCAGGGCGGACGTTTGGCGGAAGTGACCGAATATTTTGCCGATATTTTGAAAAACCGTTAATCAGGACTTTGACCCAGCCGTCAGGCCGTCTGAAAGGAAATTTTTTGAGCAAGCGCAATCTGTTTTCCGTCGATAAATCTTTGGAACAGCCCGAACGCGTCCTCTTGGTCGGCGTGATGCTGACGGCGGACTATTCCGGCGCAAACGAAACGCGCGAGCGCGGCTTTCAGACGGCCTTGACCGAAGCGGCAGAATTGGTGGACGCGGCAGGCGGCGATTTGGTTTCTATTGAAACTTCACGCCGCGACAAACCGCATCCGGCTTTGTTTGTCGGTACGGGCAAGGCGGAAGAGTTGGCGGCAGTGGTCAAACAGCATGATGTCGGGCTGGTTGTGTTCAACCACGAACTCACGCCGACACAAGAGCGTAATCTGGAAAAAGAGCTTCAATGCCGCGTCCTCGACAGAGTGGGTTTGATTTTGGCGATTTTTGCCAAACGCGCCCAATCGCAGGAAGGTAAGTTGCAGGTGGAGCTGGCTCAGTTGAACCATTTGAGCGGACGGCTGGTGCGCGGTTATGGACATTTACAAAGTCAGAAGGGCGGTATCGGCTTGAAAGGGCCGGGCGAAACCCAGTTGGAAACCGACCGCCGTTTAATCGGACAAAAAATCACGGCATTGAAAAAACAGCTTGCCGATGTCCGCAAACAACGCGCCACACGCCGCAAATCGCGCATGAGCGGCCGCCTGAAAACTTTTGCCATTGTCGGCTATACCAATGCCGGAAAATCCAGCCTGTTCAACCGCTTGACTAAAGCAGACGTATTGGCGAAAGACCAGTTGTTCGCCACTTTGGATACTACTGCGCGTCGGCTTTTCCTGTCGCACGAGGCGAGCGTGATTTTGACCGATACCGTCGGTTTCGTCCGCGATTTGCCGCACAAGCTGGTGTCGGCGTTTTCCGCTACTTTGGAAGAGACGGCGATGGCGGATGTATTGCTGCACGTCGTTGATGCGTCCAATCCCGATTTTGAACGGCAGATGGACGATGTCAACGAAGTCTTGGAAGAAATCGGCGCGCATGAAATTCCGCAATTGGTGGTGTACAACAAAATCGATTTGCTGCCGTCGGGTATACGTGAAGCAGGCATTTTGCGCGACAATTCCGGGCATGCCGTCGGCGTGAATGTTTCCGTTGCCGAAAGTTTGGGTTTGGACGGTTTGCGCGAAGCGATGATTGAATTGACCGCACAGCCAAGTGATTGATAGTATGGAATGAAACAAGGCCGTCTGAATGTTCAGACGGCCTTACCGTAAAATTTTAAATCCGAGGATTATGCCGACAGAGGGCTTTTCTTTTTGAACACGCTTTCGTAAAGCATCCAAGCGGCGAGGCTCAGGTATACGGTGCTGGACAAAATGCCGATAACGGCGAAGATAGGCATAAGGCGATCAATCATGGTGAGGTTTCCCAATAAGTTAGTTTTATAAGTAAATGTGTGTTTTTTTATTTCCGTCTTCGCGGAATGCCTAAAGTATGCTGCTTAAATGGATTGAGGTCAATAAAAAATGTATTTGAATTTTTAAAAAAGTTCCATTTTTACATTAAAATAATTGGAAGTTTTTAAAGATAAACGGTATTTATATGTTACCGTTCATCATCTGATAAACGGTCAATACTTTGTTTTCCATGTTTTTTATAAAATCCGACAGCCTGTTAATTCAAAATTGAATGAAATGAGGCGGAAAAACGCTTTTTGCTAAAATGTAACACCCTGGGACGGTTGTTTCAGGCCGTCTGAAAAATAAATCGAACACATGATGACATCTCCCACACATCCCAAAAAAAACTGTTTCCATTGCGGACTTGAAGTCCCCGAGCATCTGCATCTGACGGTTCGTTTTGAAGACGAAGAACACGAAACCTGCTGCGCCGGCTGCCAAGCGGTGGCGCAGAGCATTATTGATGCCGGTTTGGGCAATTATTACAAACAGCGTACCGCAGACGCGGAAAAATCCGAATTGCCGCCGCCGGAAGTGTTGTCGCAATTAAAGCTGTACGATTTGCCCGAAGTGCAGGCGGATTTTGTCGAGGTAGGCGTTGGGGATGAGCGCGAGGCGGTGTTGATGCTGGGTGGTATTACCTGCGCCGCGTGTGTGTGGCTGATTGAACAGCAGTTGTTGCGTATGAAGGGCGTGGTGCGCGTGGATTTGAATTACAGCACCCACCGTTGTCGCGTGGTGTGGGACAGCGCCTACATCGAATTGTCGGATATTTTGCTGAAAATTCGCCAAACCGGTTATACCGCCGCGCCTTATGATGCGCAAAAAATCGAAGTGCAGGCGCAGAAGGAACGCAAACAGTTTATCGTCAGATTGGCCGTGGCCGGTCTGGGTATGATGCAGACGATGATGTTTGCCCTGCCGACTTATTTTTACGGCGGCGACATCGAGCCGCTTTATTTGGAAATCCTGCATTGGGGCGGTTTTTTGATGGTGTTGCCCGTTGTGTTTTACAGCGCGTTGCCGTTTTACCGCGGCGCATGGCGTGATTGGAAAAACCGCCGTGTCGGCATGGATACGCCGATTGCCATTGCCATTGTGATGACCTTTATCGCCGGTATTTACAGCTTGGCCACCAACGCAGGGCAGGGCATGTATTTTGAATCCATCGCCATGCTGCTGTTTTTCCTGTTGGGCGGGCGTTTTATGGAACAGATTGCCCGACGCAAAGCAGGCGATGCGGCGGAGCGGTTGGTTAAATTGGTTCCGGCATTCTGCCACCGCTTGCCTGCTTATCCTGAAAGTGATGCCATCGAGGAAGCCGCAGTCGTCCGCCTCAATATCGGCGATACGATTGTTGTGAAGCCCGGCGAAGTCATTCCGGTGGACGGTACGGTTTTGTCCGGCGAGAGTGAGGTTAACGAAGCCATGTTGACCGGCGAAAGCCTGCCCATTGTGAAAAGGCCGTCTGAAAAAGTAACTGCCGGTACGCTTAACACCAGCAGTCCTTTAATCATCCGCACCGACCATACCGGCGGTAACACGCGCCTGTCCCATATCGTCAAACTGCTCGACCGTGCGTTGGCGCAAAAACCGCGTGCCGCCGAGTTGGCCGAGAAATACGCGTCCAGTTTTGTGTTTGGCGAGCTCTTGCTTGCGATTCCCGTTTTTATCGGCTGGGCTTGGTATGCAGATGCACACACCGCCTTGTGGATTACCGTTGCCCTGCTGGTCATTACCTGCCCGTGTGCCTTGTCGCTTGCCACGCCGACCGCGCTGGCTGCTTCTACCGGCGCACTTGCCAAAGACGGCATTCTCATCAGCGGCAAACAAAGCTTGGAAACGCTTGCCCAAATTGACGATATCGTGTTCGATAAAACCGGTACGCTGACCAAAGGACAGCTTTCCGTCAGCCGTATGTTGTCCTCAGGCCGTCTGAACGAAGTCCAAGCCCTTGCTATCGCCCAAGCATTGGAACAGCAATCCGAACACCCCATCGCCCGTGCCATTTTGAACCATACGCTTTCAGACGGCCCTGTATCCGCGCTTGATGTGAAAGTGCAGCAACGGGTCAACCGTATCGGACACGGTGTCAGCGCGCAAATCGAATTTGATGGCGAAACCCAAGTTTGGGCTTTGGGCAAAGCGGCGTTTGTTTCGGAAATTGCCGGTCATCTGCCCGAAACATTTGCCCATATCGACCACACAGGCGGCATTATTTTCTTGGGCAATCAAAGCGGTTTTCAGACGGCCTTTTTGCTGGAAGACCAAATCAAAGACAGCGCCGCTGAAATGTTGCAAAACCTGAAACAAAATGGCATCCGTTTACACCTTTTAAGCGGCGACCGTCAGGCTGCCGTAGCCCAAGTCGCGGAAGAGCTGGGTTTGGATGCCTATCGTGCCGAAGCCACGCCTGAAGACAAACTGGCTTATGTAGAAAATCTGCAAAAACAAGGACGTAAAGTCATGATGATTGGCGACGGTATCAACGATGCCCCCGTCCTTGCCCAAGCCGACGTATCGGCAGCCGTGGCCACGAGTGCCGATGTAGCGCGCGATGGTGCCGATGTGGTTTTGCTCAATGATGATTTGAACGTTTTGCCCGTGATGATGGAACAGGCTCGCCGCACCCATCAAATCATCCGCCAAAATCTGACTTGGGCGAGTGCATACAATCTGGTTGCCGTTCCGCTGGCCGTATTTGGTTACGTTACCCCGTGGATCGCCGCGCTCGGCATGAGTTTCAGTTCGCTGCTGGTGTTGGGCAATGCCTTGAGATTGTTGAAAACCAAAAAGGCCGTCTGAAAACGGCCAATCCATTGCTCAAATGAAAGAATACGCCATGCCTAAAGCCACTTTTTATACACACGTCGCCCAGCCGGCAGCCTTTGCATGCCGCCTGATTGCGCGCGCCATACGCGATGGCGGGCAGATTTTGGTGTGGTCTGATTCTGCTGCGGCAGTACAGCAACTAGACGTTGATTTGTGGCAGCAGATTCCCGAAAGCTTTATTCCGCATGAAGTCTGGCTGCCTACCGACCCCATGCCGTCTGAAACTCCGGTATTGCTTGCGTTTGGAAACGCATTGCCGAATATTCCGCAAGATTGCACGGTTTTAAACCTGTCTGCCGATTTTTGGAGCCAAGCACCGGCGATTCCAAACCGTATCCTTGAGATTGTGGGTAACAGCTTGGAAGATTTGGCCGAAGCCCGAGACCGTTTCCGAGCTTATCGTCAGAGCGGATTTGAGATTGAGCATTTTTCGAGGGAAGGGAAGGATTGAGTGTTGAAAATATTCAAGGCCGTCTGAATATAAACAAAGGGACATTTTGATGATGTCCCTTTCTGCTATTTATTGGAAACAATAGGCTTATTGGGAATATTTCTTGCCTAAGGCTGTGGCAGCCTTTTCTACTTCCTGATTGGCTGCACGCAGGGTTTCTTGCAATTTTTGGGATTTTTCTTGGAAATCATTGGCAAATTTGAGCGAATCTTTATCTTTGCCGTTGATAGTCAGCTCAGAAGCATGTTTGCCTGCATAAATCATCATGTTGTTGGCAGCACTGCTGACTTGTAATGCACGATCCAGAACTGCTTTGATTTCAGGATCTTTGATATCGAGGGCAGCTGCGCTCTGATGGAATTGTTCCAGTGCGGCAGTCAGTTTGTTCATCTGCTCCAAAGCTTCTTTTTCTTTATTTTGGTTAGCCAAGTTTTGCAATTCTAGGCCTAGCTGAGTAATTTTTTGAGCTTCTTCACCGGTTGTGAAGTGAATGAATTTTTGCAATTCGGCAAGACCATCTGGAGATTTTTTATCGGAAATGACGATAGGTTCGGCCAGTTTAGGATCTGCTTCCGGGAATTCACTCAGGGCTTTTTCGTATTTGTTGGCCGGGCTAGATTCGCTTTGGGCAACTTGTTCTGCCGGTTTGTCGCTGCTGCCTTTATTGCCGGAGTCGCCGCAGGCTGCCAGTAGGGAAGCGGACAAGATCAGCATACCGAATTTGTTTAATACGTTCATATTAGGATTCCTTCTTAAGTTAGGGGAAACGGGAAAATTTGTTTTTATTGATGAGTGTAGATAATTATTTGTACTTTTGTTCTATTTTATTACAAATTTGTTTATTTTTCATAAATTAGGTTAAGTGGTATGTTTTTGGAATTAAACGGCAAAGATGGATGGTCGTAAAATATTGAACATATAATGAAATTAACAAGGGTAATAAGGTTGGCTATGCTGTTTTGAACTAAAGTAGATTTTTTTATTAAGATATTGTTGGTTGATGCAATAGGAATCAAAAGGCCGTCTGAAACAATAAAGTTTCAGACGGCCTTTTGATTGGCTGGAATTAGTTGCCCAAGTCGAATGCTTTATGCAGAACGCGGGTGGCCAGTTCCATGTATTTTTCGTCAATCAAGACGGATACTTTGATTTCGGAAGTTGAAATCATTTGGATGTTGATGCCTTCTTCTGCGAGGGTGCGGAAGATTTTGGCGGCTACGCCGACGTGTGAACGCATGCCCAAGCCGACTGCGGAGACTTTGCATACGGTGTCGTCGCCGTCGATGTAGGCTGCGCCGATGCTGTCTTGACGTTGTTGCAGGATTTCGATGGTTTGCTTGTAGTCGCTGCGCGGTACGGTGAAGGAGAAGTCGGTTGTGCCTTCGCTGCCGACATTTTGGATGATCATGTCGACTTCGATGTTGGCATCGGCAACTGCGCCGAGGATTTGGTAGGCAACGCCGGGTTTGTCGGGTACGCCGCGTACGTTGATGCGGGCTTGGTTTTTGTCGAATGCGATACCGGTTACGGCTGCTCTTTCCATGTTGTCGTCCTCTTCAAAGGTAATCAGGGTGCCGTCGCCGCCTTCTTGCAGGCTGCTGAGTACGCGCAGGCGTACTTTGTATTTTCCGGCGAATTCTACGGAGCGGATTTGTAAAACTTTTGAACCGAGGCTGGCCAATTCGATCATTTCTTCGAATGTGATCGTGTCCATGCGGCGCGCTTCGGGTACGACGCGCGGGTCGGTGGTGTAAACACCGTCCACGTCGGTGTAAATTTGGCATTCGTCGGCTTTGAGGGCTGCGGCGATGGCAACGGCAGAGGTGTCCGAACCGCCGCGGCCGAGGGTTGAGATATTGCCTTCGCTGCTGATGCCTTGGAAACCGGCTACGATAACGACTTTACCGGCGGCCAAATCGGTACGCATTCTTTCGTCGTCGATGTTTTCGATGCGGGCTTTGGTGTGGGAAGTGTCGGTTTGGAGGGCAACTTGCCAGCCAGTGTAGCTTTTGGCGTCAACGCCGATGTCTTTCAGCGCCATGGCCAGCAGGCCGATGGTCACTTGTTCGCCGGTAGCGAGAACGACGTCGAGTTCGCGCGGATCGGGATGCTCTTGCATTTCGTGCGCCAGTGCGACCAGTCGGTTGGTTTCGCCGCTCATGGCGGATACGACGACTACGATGTCGTGTCCTTCGGCGCGGGCTTTGGCGACACGTTTGGCTACGTTTTTGATGCGTTCGGGCGAGCCTACTGATGTGCCGCCGTATTTATGTACGATTAACGCCATGTTTCGTGCTTTCTTGTGGGGTTTGTCGGGCAGCTTGGTTTGCTGGAAAAAGGGTTATTATTACTATTTTTTACATGAAATTCAAGGATGGGAGGCGCTTTTTTGAGTAAATACGCATAAAGGGGTTTGGTTAAAAAAGGCCGTCTGAAAGTTTTCAGACGGCCTTGCTGATTATCGGGCTAAAAGGGCAGCCTGCTGGTGTTGCACCAATTCGGCAATGCCTTTATGCGCGAGGGCAATCAGTTTGCCCAATTCTTCGATGCTAAACGGCGCGCCTTCGGCCGTACCTTGGATTTCGATGATTTTGCCGGACGCGGTCATGATGATGTTAACGTCGCTGTCGCAGCCTGAATCTTCGGGATAGTCCAAGTCCAAAAGCGGTACACCGCCCACCACACCGGCGGAAACGGCGGCAACGGCTTCACGGATGGGGTTTTCGCTGATAAGGCCGTCTGAAAGGAGTTTGTCCACGGCGATTTGCAGAGCAACGTAGGCGCCGGTAATGGAGGCGGTACGCGTGCCGCCGTCGGCTTGGATGACGTCGCAGTCAATCAGGATTTGGCGTTCGCCGAGTTTTTCCATATCGACGACGGCGCGCAGCGAGCGGCCGATCAGGCGTTGGATTTCTTGTGTGCGGCCTGACTGTTTGCCTGCGGCGGCTTCGCGGCGCATACGGGAGGCGGTGGAAGCCGGCAACATGCCGTATTCGGCCGTTACCCAGCCTTGTTCTTTGCCGCGCAAAAACGGTGGGACATTTTCGTCGATGGAGGCAGTGCAAATCACTTTGGTGTTGCCGCACTCAATAAGGCAGGAGCCGTCGGCGTGTGGCAGGAAATTGGGGGTGATTTTAATGTTGCGCAGGCTGTCGGCGGCGCGGCCGGTGCGAGTGTAGTCGCTCATGATGGTCCTTTGGGGAGAATAAAAAACAGGTTGCCTTGAATTATAGAGGAATTTGGCAGCAAAGGCCGTCTGAAAATCGTCGGTCGGGTGTGTTATAGTGTCCATACTTTCACTCGTATTTGGAAACGGAGTAAAACCATGACTACAAGACAAACTATTCAAATCCACAGCATGACCGGCTTTGCCAATGCCGCAGGCGAATGCGGCGGCAAGCGAATTAATTTGGAAATCCGCGCGGTCAACCATCGTTATTTGGATGTCCAATTCCGTATGCCGGAAGAGTTGCGCTATTTGGAAGGCGCATTGCGCGAACAGATTGCCGCGGCTGTGGCGCGCGGTAAACTGGAGTGCCGCGTTCAGCTGCAAGATGCGGCTTCTGGTGGGCAGACTTTGGAAGTCAATCAGGATTTGGTCGCACAGCTGGCGCATTTGAACAAAGAATGGCGCAAGGAACACAATTTCGGCAAGCTAAGCGTGGCTGACGTTTTGCGTTTCCCCGGCGTTTTGGCAGGTCAGAGCGAAGACTCTGAGGCCTTGGCGAAAGGTGTTAAAGATTTATTGACCGGCGCGTTGAAAGAGTTTACAGCCGCCCGCAAACGCGAGGGCAAAAAACTGGGCGAACATTTGCTGCAACGTCTGACCGCTATGGAAGAGATTGTGGACGCTTTGAATGAGCTGTTCCCAAGCCTGCTGCAGGCGCATATGGACAAAGTCAAAGCCCGTTTGGCAGAAGCCGTCGGCAACATCGACAACGACCGCTTGCAACAGGAATTTGCTTTGTTTATTCAAAAATCCGATGTGGATGAAGAATTCAGCCGTTTGCGCACCCATATCGCCGAAGTACGCCGCATCATTACCGAAGGTAAGGGCAGCGCAGGCAAACGCTTGGATTTCCTGATGCAAGAGTTGAATCGTGAAGCCAATACCTTGGGCAGCAAAGCCATCGCCGCCGAATGTACGCAAGCGTCGGTAGAACTGAAAGTCTTGATCGAGCAAATGCGCGAACAGGTTCAAAATATCGAATAAATCGATGATGAACGGATAGGATAAGGCCGTCTGAAAAGGTTTCAGACGGCCTTTGTGTTGATATAGGGTGGAATCGTTGTGGTGTGTTTTTATAGTGGATTAACTTTAAACCAGTACGGCGT
>NZ_KV830575.1:71329-180973 GCF_001836795.1 Neisseria sp. HMSC061H08
CTGTCTGCGGCTTCGTCGCCTTGTCCTGATTTAAATTTAATCCACTATAAACATTATTGGATGGCGGATTTCCTGTTTCGTTACTGTAATTGCGCACAAGAGTTAACATGTGTTAAATTATGGCAATTCTTGTCATGATAAAAACATACAAAGGAGTAAAAACATGAACTTTTTGACCGCAGTCAGTCGGCAAATGACCCGCTTCACCGCCCTGATTATCGTCCTTGCCTCCATCATCGCCTTTATCGAACCTGCCACTTTTTCATGGGTAAAAGGCGATACGCAAGTCGTCGTACTCGGCATCATCATGCTGGGTATGGGCATGACTTTGGGCAAAGAGGATTATCAAATTTTGGCGCAACGTCCGCTCGATATTTTTATCGGCGCCATCGCCCAATACACGATTATGCCGCTGCTCGCCATCGGTATTGCCAGAGCCTTTGACCTGTCGCCCGGATTGACGCTGGGTTTGGTTTTGGTCGGTACTTGTCCGGGCGGCGTTTCGTCCAATATCATGAGTTTTTTGGCTAAAGGCGATGTTGCCTTTTCGGTTGGCATGACCACTGTTTCCACCGTCCTCGCGCCTGTGATGACGCCGCTGTGGATGACTTATTTAGTCGGACAAACCGTCGAAATGGACGGCTGGGGTATGTTCAAATTTATGCTGCTCGTTACCCTGTTGCCCGTCGTTATCGGTTCTGCCGCCAATATCTTGCTACATAAAAAACACTGGTTTGAAGACGTGCGCGCGATTATGCCGGCTGTTGCCGTTGTCGCATTTGCCTGTATTGTCGGCGGTGTTGCTGCCGTTCACGGCCATCGTTTCGCCGAGTCCGCCTTCGTTATGGTACTCGCCATCGCTGCCCACAACATCGGCGGCTACACCCTCGGCTATTACAGCGGCGCGCTGACTGGCATGAATACCGCCAAAAAACGCACCCTTGCCATCGAAGTCGGCGTACAAAACGCCGGACTTGCCACCGGTTTGAGCGCTAAATTCTTCCCCGGTAATGCCGAGTCTGCCGTTGCCGCCGCCGTTGCCTGCGTTTGGCACTCTGTATCGGGAACGGTTTTAGGTAATTTGTTCGCCTGGTGGGACAAACGTAAGCAATAAGCTGTAAACATTGCCAAATAACAAAAGGCCGTCTGAAACATTTCAGACGGCCTTTTGATTGCCTTTTATTATCAATGCGCTTTATGCGTCGTGCTGTACACGATTTTGTCTGTTAAAGCCATGGCGAGGGCGGAAATCAGGAAACAGATGTGGGTAATACATTGCCACATGATTTGTTTTTCCGACAGATTGGCGGCGTTGAGGAAGGTTTGCAGCAGATGGATGGAGGAAATGCTGATGATGGACATCGACAGTTTGACCTTCAAAACCGAAGCATTGACGTGGCTGAGCCATTCGGGTTGGTCGGGATGTTCGTTAATATGGAGGCGGGAAACGAAGGTTTCGTAGCCGCCGATAATGACCATGGTCAGCAGATTGGCAATCATCACAACGTCAATCAAGTTTAACACGGCCATCATGATGGTGTTTTCGTCCATGATGCCGAGATTGGTGACCAAATGCCATAAGGATTTGAGGAATTTGTAGGCGTAAATGCCTTGGGCGACAATCAAGCCCAGATAAATCGGCAGTTGCAGCCAGCGGCTGGCGAAGATGAAATGCGCGAAGATGCCCATTCGGTCGCGGGGCGTGTGTTTGGTCGGGGTAGAATGTTCCATAATATGTTGTGTGTGGGAAAGACAGGGGGCGGCATTTTAATGGAAAAATTTTTAAGCTGCAATTTGAGCGGCTGAATTGAAAAAGAAAGGCCGTCTGAAAACAGGATATGGTTCCTAGTTTTTCAGACGGCCTTGTAGGTTGTCAGGATAGGTAAACACGCGCAAAATCGCTTTGCTTTTTAGAGATGGACATTATGCTTGCAGATTCGTTTTTTTATTATCTGGTGTTGGTCGGTTTTGCCGCCGGGCTGATGGATGCGGCGGTTGGCGGCGGAGGGCTGTTGCAGATTCCCGGATTGTTCAACCTATTGCCAAACGCTACGCCTGTGGCTTCGGTGATGGGTGTCAATAAATTTGCTTCCTGCTGCGGCACGTTGACCGCGACGGGGCAATATCTGCGCCGAATCCCCGTACCGTGGAAAATGTTGCTGCCTGCCGCGGCTTTGGCATTTGCCGCTTCATATTTGGGCGCGAAAACGGTGGTGTATTTCCCCGTGCAATACATGAAACCGGCAATGTTGGTCATCATGATTGCCATGTGTCTGTATACTTTTTTGAAAAAAGACTTGGGGCAGACGGTGCGCACTGAAAAGCTGACGCGTCGCGAAACCTTATGGGGCTTGTTTTTCGGCGCGTTAATCGGGTTTTACGACGGCATTTTCGGGCCGGGAACGGGCAGCCTGCTGGCTTTCGTGTTCGTCCGCTTTTACGGCTATGATTTTTTAGCGGCCAACGCTTCGGCGAAAGTCATCAATTCGACCACCAATCTTGCCGCGCTGACATTTTTTATCCCGCAAGGCCATGTTGTGTGGGCATGGGCGATACCGTTGGCGGTAGCGAATTTGTGCGGTGGCGTGGTCGGCGCGCGCTTGGCAATACGCAGCGGAACCAAGCTGCTGCGTTACGGGTTTATGTTGTTGCTGTGTCTGACCATTGGAAAGTTTGCCTGGGATTTATTGGGTTGATATCGAATGAAAAAAAGGCCGTCTGAAAGTTTCAGACGGCCTTTGTGTTTTACAGTTTAACCGAATGCTCGCGTGTTTCGTGGAACACGATGTCCGGCCAGCGTTCTTGCGTCAGATTTAAGTTTACGCGGTTAGGCGCGAGGTAGGCGAGGTTGCCGCCTGCATCTATCGACAGATTGCCTGCGTTGGCTTTTTCAAATTCCGCCAGCTTTTTCTTGTCTTCACACGATACCCAGCGCGCCGACCAGATGGATGCGTTGTCGAACACGGCTTCTACGCCGTATTCGTTGGCCAGCCGCGAGGTAACGACTTCAAACTGCAACACGCCGACCGCGCCCAAAATCAAATCCGCGCCGCTCATCGGTTTGAAGACCTGTACCGCGCCTTCTTCGCCAAGCTGTTGCAGGCCTTTTTGCAGTTGCTTGATTTTCAGCGGGTTTTTGATGCGTACGCTGCGGAACAGTTCGGGTGCGAAGAAGGGAATGCCGGTGAACGCCAGTTGTTCGCCTTCGGAGAAGCTGTCGCCGATTTGGATGTTGCCGTGGTTCGGGATGCCGATGATGTCGCCGGCGTAGGCTTCTTCCACCAGCTCGCGGTCGTGCGACATGAATGTAACCACGCTGGAGGCAGCGATTTCGCGGTTGATGCGCAGGTGTTTCATCTTCATGCCGCGCTCGAACTTACCGGAGCAGACGCGCAAGAAGGCGATGCGGTCGCGGTGTTTCGGGTCCATATTGGCTTGGATTTTAAAGATAAATCCGGAAAACTTCGGTTCGTCCGGCTCGACCATGCGCACGGTCGCATCGCGCGGTTTCGGCGCGGGCGCCCATTCAATCAATGAATTGAGGATTTCCTGAATACCGAAGTTGTTAATCGCCGAGCCGAAGAATACGGGCGTGAGTTCGCCGGCGAGGAATTCGTCGAGATTGAACTCGTTGGAAGCGGCCTGCACCAATTCGATTTCGTCGCGCAGCTGCTGGATTTCCAACGGAAAGCGTTGTTCCAATTCGGGATTGTCGATGCCTTTGATGATGTCGAACTCGTGCGGCAGGCGCTCGCCGCCCGCTTCAAAGAGATAGATTTCATCGTTCAGGATGTGGTACACGCCTTTGAAGTTTTTGCCCATGCCGATTGGCCAAGTTACGGGCGCGCAGCGGATTTGCAGGATGTTTTCCACTTCGTCCAGCAATTCCAAAGAATCGCGCACTTCGCGGTCGTATTTGTTCATGAACGTCACAATCGGCGTGTTGCGCAGGCGGCAGACGTTCAAGAGTTTGATGGTTTGCGCTTCCACGCCTTTTGCCGCGTCGATGACCATCAAGGCGCTGTCCACGGCGGTCAAAACGCGGTAGGTGTCTTCGGAGAAGTCTTGGTGTCCCGGCGTGTCCAAGAGGTTGACGGTGTGGTCTTTGTAGTCGAACTGCATCACGCTGGATGCCACGGAAATGCCGCGTTGCTTCTCGATTTCCATCCAGTCGGAGGTGGCGAATTTGCCGGTTTTCTTGCCTTTTACCGTACCCGCGCTTTGAATTGCACCTGAAAACAGCAAGAGTTTTTCGGTCAGCGTGGTTTTACCCGCGTCAGGGTGGGAGATGATGGCAAACGTGCGGCGGCGGCGCACTTGGTCGAGGATTTCTTGGGACATGGTTTTCTTTGCAAAAAGTTTCAGGCCGCTTTTTCAGACGGCCTGAAGGGTATGGGTGTTGGAAAACAGGCTAAAATAAGGGCGTGTGCAACACGCCCTGCAATAGATTGAAAGATGCGGAATTGTACAAAAAAATGCTTGATAATTCAATGTTTGCACTAAGACAAAGGCCGTCTGAAAAGTTTCAGACGGCCTTTGGTTATGAATCGATGATTAAATATCCATCGGTTTCCATTCTGCGCCTTTTACCGGCGGCAGCCATGATTGCGTACCGCTGGAGGTAGAGCTCCACAAGGTGTCGGGGAAGCCGTAATGGTCGGTGCGCGTCGAGTCGAGTTGCGTTTCGATTTCATCTTCGCGGCCTTCACGGATTTGCGTGGCGATGTGCGGATTAATCATCACGGTTTTGCCCAATGCGATAAATTCTGCCCAGCCGGTTTCATAGGCGGCCAAAATTTGGTCGGCGGTAAACAGGTTGCCCACGCCGATAAGCGGCAGTTTGCCGTTGATGCGTTCATGGATGAACTGCATACGGGTTTGGGCGGTATCGCCGCCGCGACGGATTTTTTTATCAAATTCCCACAGGGAAACGTGCAGATATTGCAGCGGTTTTTGTACTAATGCGTCAATCAGTGCGCCGGTTTCAGTCATGGTCAAGCCGTCATCGCCCGGTTCTTCGGGAGAGAAGCGGTAGCCGATAATGAAGTCGTCGCGCTGGTGTTTTTCACGGACGGCAACCACGGCATCGATAACGGCGAGCGGGAAGCGCATTCTGTTTTCCAAGCTGCCGCCCCATTGGTCGTTGCGGCGGTTGCTTTGGGCAGAGTAAAACTGTTGGATCAGATAGGCATTGGCACCGTGGATTTCCACGCCGTCAAAACCGGCACGAAGCGCCAAATCGGCGGCTTGCGCATAAGAGGCGATGAGTGCTTCGACTTCTTTTGCGGTCGCTTCGCGCGTGTGTTCGGCTTCGCTGGCGGAAGCGCTGATTTTGTCGAGACCGTCCAAAAGGTCATCAATGGCTTTGGAACCGCCGTGATGGATTTGCAAAATTGCTTTTGCGCCTTGTTGTTGCAGGATTTGTGCGGTTTCTTTCAGGCTGTCGAGGCAGTGTTCGCCTGTGGCTTCAGGTTGGCCGTGAAAGGCTTTGCCGTCTTTTTGAACCAAAGTGGCGGCAGTGATAAACAAGCCCATATCGCCTGCGCGGTTGCTGAGGAAGGTACGCTCTTGGTCGCTGATCAAACCGTCGGCTTGTGAGCCGTAATGGGTCATGGGGGCGACGACAAGGCGGTTTTTGATGGTTACACCGTTATTGAGGGTATATGTTTGAAAGAGTGGGGCATATTTTGGATTCATGGAGTTTTACTCTTGATAAGTGAATGGTTGGTATAGAATTGGGCCATTCGGGAATTTATCAAGTACACAGGCCGTCTGAAAAGTTTCAGACGGCCTGTTTATTCTTTAAATCTTGGGATTAAAGATTAGGATTGACAATGATTTTTACTGCGGATTCGTTGTTGTGAATCAAACGCTCGAAGCCTTCGGAAATCAGCTCGTCCAGCTTGATGCGCTGGGTGATGAAAGGTTCGAGGTTAATTTTGCCTTCTTCCACCAGTTTGATGGTTTCGGCGTGGTCGTTGCAGTAGGCGATGGTGCCGCGCACGTCCAGCTCTTTCATCACGACGCTGTGAACGTTGATGGTGGCGGGGTGGCTCCAGATGGAGACGATAACCAAATTGGCCGTGGGCTTGCATGCTTCAACCAAAGTATCCAGAACTTTGTTGACGCTGGTGCATTCGAATGCGACGTCCACGCCTTCGCCGTTGGTCAGTTTTTTCACTTCTTCAACGACATCGACTTCGGACGGGTCGAGGATGTAGTCGGCAACGCCGGATTCGCGGGCTTTGTCTTTGCGCGCCTTGCTCAATTCGGTGATGATGACCTTGATGCCTTTGGCTTTCAACACGGCGGCAAGCAGCAAACCGATTGGGCCTGCGCCGCCGACCAATGCGACGTCGCCTGCTTTCGCGCCGCTACGGACATAAGCGTGATGGCCGACGGACAGAGGCTCAATCAAAGCGGCTTGGTCCAATGGGATTTTGTCGGAAATAGGGTGTACCCAACGGCGTTTGACGGCGATTTTTTCAGACAAGCCGCCACCGCAGCCGCCCAAGCCGATAAAGTTCATGTCTTTGGAGAGGTGGTAGTTGCTACCTTCGCCGGTCGGTACGTCGTCGCGGATGATGTAGGGTTCGACCACAACGTGTTGTCCGACTTTAATATCGTCCACACCTTCGCCGACGGCATAAACCACGCCGGAGAACTCGTGTCCCATGGTTACGGGTGCGGACTCGCCTGAGATTGGGTGTGGGTGGCCGCAAGGCGGAATGAAAATCGGGCCTTCCATGAATTCGTGCAGGTCGGTACCGCAGATACCGCACCAAGCAACATTAATGCCGACAGTACCCGGAGCTACGGTTGGCTCTGGAATGTCTTCGATGCGGATGTCGCCTTTGTTGTAAAAACGTGCTGCTTTCATTGTAACGCTCCTTTTTTTAAGTGGAGGCCGTCTGAAAAAGACGGTCAATTGGGGAAAGGGAAGCAGTGTGGCGTGTGAAATGTTTTTATTGATATGTTTTATGTTTGTTATTTTACTACTGATAATATGGAAATGGTTTGTCTTTGCTCAAATTAAAGTTTGTAAATGAAAAAAAAGGCCGTCTGAAATGGATAATCTGTTTTCAGACGGCCTGGGGCAATAGTTTGAATGCGTTATGGTGTAGGATTGTTACTTTTGCCGCGCTTCAGATGCTTTTGGTAGGCGATGACGTAGTCGGCCTTGCTTAAGCCAGCCAATACGCGGATGTGGGCGGCAGCGGATTTAGACATGGATTCCAAGGTATATCCGCCCTCCAGTACGGAAACGACACGTCCTTGACAGCTTGCCGTTGCTTGGACGATTTTGTGCGTCAGCCAGGCAAAGTCGGCTTCATGCAGGTTCAGACGGCCTGTTTCGTCTTGTTTGTGCCCGTCAAAACCTGCCGAAAGCAACACCAACTCGGGGCGGAAGGCCGTGAGCTTGGGCAGCCATTGTTTGCGGATGGTCGTGCGGAAGATACGGCTGCCTGTGCCCGGTTTGAGGGGCGTATGCAGCATATTCTTATTGCCGGCGTATTGTTCCGCCTGAGGGAAGGGAAAGATGTCGGTTTCAAACAGGTTGAAAAACATCACGCGCGGATCGTCTTGGAGAATCTCCGCCGTACCATCGCCGAAGTGGACGTCGAAATCGATGACGGCGATGCGTTGCAAGCGGTATTGGGCAATGGCATGCATCACGCCGGCGGCAACGTTGTTGATCAGGCAAAAGCCGCCGGCGCTGTTGCTGTGGGCATGGTGGCCTGGCGGGCGGATGGCGCAAAAAGCATGCCAGGCCTTTTTGTTCATCACCATATCGACTGCCTTGACGACGGCGCCGGCCGCAAAACGGGCGGCTTGGAGGGAGTCGTGGCAGATGACGGTATCGTCGTCGATACGGTGGATTTTACCGGGGAGCGGCTGGGCGGCTTCCAATTCGTGCAGATAGTTACGCGAGTGGACCAATGCCAGCTGCGCATCTTTGATTTCCGGTGCTTCGGCGGTTTGCAGGCGACGCCAAATGCCTTCTTGTTTTAAGGCGGTTTGAATGGCGCTGATGCGTTCGGGCCTGTCGGGATGGTTGGGCCCCGGCTGGTGCTGTAGGAATATCGGATGCGAAATCCATACGGTGCGGGCGTTTTTGCCAAACAAACGGCGCAGGCGGGTGCTGATGCGCCAAAGGATTTTTTTGAACATGGAACGGTATGTGTCGGACAAGTCGTAAAGACTGCTAAATATGGTTAATAAATACGGAAATACTTGGAAATTTTTCAGACGGCCTTTAGAATAGCTCAATTTTGCAGTCCAACCAATGTGTTTGATTGCAGTGTGCAGTTTTTTACTTAATCTAAAACTTGAAAGAACGGATATATTATGAATCAAGCAGTGGCTCAATTTGCCCCTTTAGTGCTGATCATGGTGGTGTTTTACTTCCTGATTATGCGTCCTCAACAAAAGAAATTCAAAGCGCACCAAGCGATGTTGGCCGCTTTGAAAGTCGGCGATAAAGTCGTTTTGGCGGCAGGTTTCAAAGGCCGCGTGACCAAAGTCGGCGAGCAATTCTACACTGTCGACATCGGTCAAGGTGCGAAAATCGAAGTGGAAGTTGAGCGCAACGCGATTGCCGCGAAAGCCGAATAATCCGTTTTTTTGCAAAAAGCCGCCTCATTTTCCGAGTGCGGCTGTTTGCCTTTATAAATAAAGCAAAGGTTTACCATGAACCGTTATCCTTTATGGAAATACCTGCTGATTGCGTTCACGATTGTGGTTGCGGCTGTTTACTCGCTGCCCAACCTTTTCGGTGAAACGCCTGCTGTACAGGTATCGACCAACCGACAAGCCATCGTGATCAACGATCAAACCCAGTCTAAAGTGGATGCCGCGCTGAAACAGGCGGGTATTCAGACTGATGGTATGTTCATCGTCGACAACTCGCTGAAAGTGCGTTTCAAAGATACCGAAACGCAATTGAAAGCGCGTGATGTCATCGAAAACACTTTGGGCGAGGGCTATATTACCGCGCTCAACCTGTTGGCAGACAGCCCTGAGTGGATGGCGAAAATCAAAGCCAATCCGATGTTCCTGGGTCTGGACTTGCGCGGCGGCGTACATTTCACCATGCAGGTGGACATGAAAGCCGCGATGCAGAAAACGTTTGAACGTTATTCCGGCGACATCCGCCGCGAATTGCGCCGCGAAAAAATCCGTACCGGCACGGTGCATCAGACTGAAAACGGTCTGACCGTGCCTTTGCAAGATGCTGCCGATGTACAAAAAGCCTTGCCTCAGTTGCAAAAATTGTTCCCTGAAGCCACTTTGCTTGCAGACGGCAACAATATCGTGCTGACTCTGTCTGAAGAGGCGATCAATAAAGTACGTTCTGATGCGGTAAAACAAAACATCAACACTTTGCACAACCGTGTGAACGAATTGGGTGTGGCAGAACCGGTTATCCAACAATCCGGTCTTGACCGCATTGTTGTACAGCTGCCGGGCGTGCAAGATACTGCCAAAGCCAAAGACATTATCGGTCGTACCGCGACTTTGGAAGTACGCATGGTGGAAGACGATCCGATTAAACTTCAAGAAGCCTTAAACGGTAATGTACCGACTGGTTATGAGTTACTGTCAAGCGGTGGCGATCATCCGGAAACTATTTTGGTCAACAAACAAGTTGAATTGACCGGCGACAACATCAACGACGCGCAACCTAGCTTTGACCAAATGGGTGCACC
Source organism: Neisseria sp. HMSC061H08 (assembly GCF_001836795.1). Classification (NCBI taxonomy): domain Bacteria; kingdom Pseudomonadati; phylum Pseudomonadota; class Betaproteobacteria; order Neisseriales; family Neisseriaceae; genus Neisseria; species Neisseria sp. HMSC061H08. The sequence continues at coordinate 81,040 of NZ_KV830575.1, forward strand.
TGCCGTGAGCCTGAGCTTGGACAGCGCAGGTGGCAGCATTTTTGGCGAATTGACTTCGGCCAATGTGGGTAAACGTATGGCTATGGTGTTGATCGACCAAGGTAAATCCGAAGTCGTGACTGCGCCTGTCATCCGCTCCGCCATTACCGGTGGCCGTGTGGAGATTTCCGGCAGCATGACAACTGCCGAAGCCAACGATACTTCATTGTTGCTGCGTGCCGGCTCGCTGGCTGCGCCTATGCAAATTGTCGAAGAACGTACCATCGGCCCGTCTTTGGGTAAAGAAAACATTGAAAAAGGTTTCAATTCCACCTTGTGGGGCTTTGCCGCTGTTGCTGCATTCATGGTGATTTACTATCGCTTGATGGGTTTCTTCTCTACCATTGCCTTGAGTACCAATATCTTGTTTTTGGTGGGTATTTTGTCTGCCATGCAGGCAACGCTGACCTTGCCGGGTATTGCCGCCTTGGCTTTGACCTTGGGTATGGCGATTGACTCCAACGTGTTGATTAATGAACGTATCCGTGAGGAACTGCGTGCCGGTGTCGCACCGCAGCAGGCCATCAACCTCGGTTTCCAACACGCTTGGGCAACCATTGTCGACTCCAACTTGACCTCCCTGATTGCCGGTATCGCTTTGTTGGTATTCGGTTCCGGCCCTGTACGCGGTTTTGCCGTTGTGCACTGTATCGGTATTCTGACCTCGATGTACTCGTCTGTGGTCGTGTTCCGTGCTTTGGTTAACCTGTGGTACGGCCGTCGTCGCAAATTGCAAAATATTTCCATCGGTTCGGTATGGAAGCCGAAAGCTGAAATGGCAGAAGGCAAGGAGTAAAACATGGAATTATTTAAAATCAAACGCGATATTCCGTTTATGAGCTACGGCAAACTGACGACCTTTATTTCGTTGGTTACGTTTATCGCTGCCGTGTTCTTTTTGGTAACCAAAGGCCTGAATTTCTCCGTCGAATTTACCGGCGGTACGGTGATGGAAGTCCAATATCAGCAGGGCGTGGATGTGAATAAAACGCGCGAACGCCTCGATACGCTGAAAATGGGTGATGTACAGGTTCAGGCATTGGGTACGAACAAGCACATCATGATTCGCCTGCCGAACAAAGAAGGCGTAACGTCTGCCCAGCTGTCCAACCAAGTGATGGATTTACTGAAAAAAGACAATCCTGATGTTACCTTGCGCCAAGTCGAATTCATTGGCCCTCAAGTCGGTGAAGAATTGGTTACCAATGGTTTGATGGCATTGGGCTTCGTAGTGGCAGGTATTATTATTTACTTGTCCATGCGTTTTGAGTGGCGTTTTGCAGTGTCCGCGATTATTGCGAATATGCACGATATCGTGATTATTCTCGGCTGTTTTGCCTTCTTCCAATGGGAATTCTCTCTGACTGTCTTGGCAGGTATCTTGGCTGTTTTGGGTTATTCCGTAAACGAATCCGTGGTAGTGTTTGACCGTATTCGTGAAAACTTCCGTAAGCCGCATATGCGCGGCCACACTGTGCCGGAGGTCATCGACAACGCGATTACTGCAACCATGAGCCGTACCATCATTACCCACGGTTCGACCGAGGCAATGGTTGTTTCTATGCTGGTGTTTGGCGGTGCAGCCTTGCACGGTTTCTCTATGGCGCTGACCATCGGTATCGTGTTCGGTATTTACTCTTCCGTATTGGTTGCCAGCCCGCTCTTGCTGATGTTTGGCTTGAGCCGTGAGAACATTGCCAAAGAAGTGAAGAAAAAAGAAGAAGTTGTAGTTTAATCGCTGTAATACTTCAATAAAGGCTGTCTGAAAATTGATTGAATCAGTTTTCAGACAGCCTTTTGTATTTAAATTTCAGAATGTTTTGTTTTAATGAAATAAGAGGGGATAAACGTGAAAGAAAAAGAAAAAATAGGAACAATATAGTTTTGTGATGAATCAAGTTTATTGTCTGATATTCCCTTAATTGCTTGTCAGTCCTAATATTTTAAAACATAATACTTTTGCCCCCGATGCTGGAGTTTTACTACAAGTACATGATTTGCAAAAAATCTGTCGGGAGTGCAGACCCTGCCAATCAACCTCAAAAAAGGAAGGCCAAGAATGAAAGTAACCAGTTTCGGCGAAGTGCTGTGGGACGATTTTCCAAATGGAAAGGTATTGGGTGGCGCGCCCTTGAATGTTGCTGTCCGTTTGCAGTCTTTGGGTATCGATGCTGCCATCATCAGCCGTCGCGGCGATGATGCCGATGGTGAGGAATTGCTACGTCAAATTCAAAGTAAAAACGTCAATACTGATTATTTGCAGGTTTGTCACGAATGTGCGACCAGCTTGGTGAAAGTACACTTGGACAAGTCTGGCAGTGCGTCTTATGAGATTGTTTATCCTTGCGCGTGGGACAGGATTGCGGTTAATGATGCGGCAATCAAACGTGTGGCAGAATCAGATGCTTTCGTTTTTGGCAGCTTGGCAACCCGCGATGAAGTTTCGCGTAAAAGCTTGGCGGTTTTGCTGAAAGAAGCCAAATTTAAAATTTTTGACGTTAATCTGCGTAAGCCTCATTACGATATTGACCGCTTGCTTGAGACCATGAAACAGTCCGATATGGTCAAACTCAATGATGATGAGTTGTATGAATTGGCTGCGGCTTATGGCTCTCCTTATCACAGTATCGAGCAAAATATCAGCTACCTCGTTGAGCTGACCGGCGTCAAAATCCTTTGCGTGACTTTGGGAAGCCATGGCGCGGTTTTGTATAAGGATGGCGAGTTATACCGTCATTGCGGTTTCCGCGTCAAAGTGGTGGATACCGTCGGCTCCGGCGACAGCTTTCTTGGCGGTTTGACTTACAAACTGTTGAACAATGCGCCTCCTCAAGAAGCCATTGCTTTTGCTTGTGCGCTGGGTGCATTGGTTGCTTCACGTCATGGCGCGACGGCGGATATTTCTTTGGAAGAAGTTGAAGCGTTTATGAATCCTGTTTGATATTTTGACAAGAGACATAAAAAGGCCGTCTGAAAACCATTAAATCAGGTTTTTCAGACGGCCTTAGTATTTTCAGGCTTTACCAATAAGTTGTAAAACATTCTAAGTTGGTATTTTTCGGGCCGCTTCCTTCTTCGGTCGGCGAACCAATCATCATCAGGCCAATGATTTTGTCTTTGTCGGCACACTCAAATGCTTCGCGCAACAATGGGCTGTTGACCCACATGCCCGTAATCCAAACATTGTCGAAGCCTTGAGCAGAAGCAGCCAGTTGTAAAGCATAGGCGGCGCAGCCGGCAGTCAACATTTGTTCCCATTCAGGTTTAGGTTTTGCCACTTCACGGTTTGGCGTAAATGTAACGCCGATAATCATAGGCGCCATGTTGCCGACGCGTTCGGCTTTTTTCATGGCGTCATCGCCGAAGTTTAGTTCGGTAACGGTCTTGCTTAAAAGACTGCGGAAACGTTCCAATCCGGCTTCGCTTTGAATAACGGTAAAGCGGAAAGGGCGCATATTGCCGTGATCGGGTACTTGTGTTGCCGCTTGCAGCATTTGTTCCAGTTGCTCGGCATTGGGTGCCGGAGCAGTCAGTTTTTTGGAAGAGCGACGCGTAGTGAGGAGATTTAAGGCATCCATTTTTATTCTTTCTTGTGAATTCGAATGAGAATAATTATATAGCAGAACGATAAATAAATCAGCAAAGGACTAAGGCCGTCTGAATTAAGGTTTCAGACGGCCTTTGAGTTTTACAGGATACCGTTGTTTTGTGTATTTTCAGTCATCAGTGCTTTGCTGATTTCGTCGGCGGTGTAGCTCTTACCGTTTCCGAATACAAAGCTGTCGACATTATTGTTGGCAATGTCATGGATGGTCAGGGTGTCGCCTGTATCTTTGATGGTTAAGACCCAATTATCGCCGGTTTTCAACTGTAAATCTTTCAGCGTCAGCCCTTCTTTGAAAAGGACTTGGGTATCGCTGCCGCCATACGGATTAAAGGTGTCGTTGCCGCTGTTTCTGCCAAACATGATGACGGTGTTGTCGGCACCCGGGTCGGTAATGTTGTCGTTGCCGCCGGCCGTATCGACGATGTTTATGCCTCGGCCCAAAGTAATGGTTTCATCGCTGCGATTGCCCCTGTATTCGACAACAGAAGTGTAACGCGACAAATCTAAATCGCTGTTGTCGCTATCGGCGTGGATGGTGTGGTTGAAGTTGTTGTACACATTACGGTTGAGTTCTTCAACGGGTTGGCCGGTGTATTGGACGATGTTTGTGTTACCGATCATGTGCGGGATAGACAGTTTGAAGTGGTTGATTAGCTCGCCCGTGCTGTATGAGGTATTGCCGTCAAACTGAAATTCGGAAATCGCACCGTAAATGCCGCTTTGGTTTTTGATGGTTAAAACATCATCTGTACCTTTAATACGGATATGCCATGTGTTGCCATCCAGCAGGGGATTGGTCACAAATTGAGAGCTGTCGGGCATGTTGGCAACACTGGTTTTGTCGTAACCTTTTTCAACGGTAATTTCGAGGTCGTCAAGGGTAATGCCGCCGGTAAATTTAACGACGTTGGCGTTGAGTCTGTGTAGGCTTGCTTTGCTATCAAAACCGAAGTTGAAGTCGAAAATGGTGTCGTGACCGTAACCTTTGCCGAAAACATAGGTATCGTTGTGTTCGCCGCCTTCAAGATAATCATTGCCTGTGCCGCCGTCGAGTAAGTCTGCACCTACATGGGCATAGAGTTTGTCGTTACCGTTGCCGCCATAGAGTTTATCGTCGGAAGCAGGTTCGTTGCCGTAATAGGTTTCGCTGTGTTCGCGCAAGATGTCATCTCCGTCGTGGCCATAGAGGGTGTCATGGCCGTCGTTGCCGCCGTCGATTTCATTGTTGCCTGCATTGCCATGCAAGGTATCGTCGCCGTTTGTGCCGACAAATTTGATGGTTTCACCTTTCAGCGCTTGGAAGGCTTGTTGAAACTGCGCGGCAGTGTAGGTTTGGTCGTTGAACTGGAAACGGTCGATGGAAATGCTGCCATCAGCGCCGATTTGGTTTTGAATCAGTGCTGAACCTTGCTCCGAAGTAATTTCCCAACTTTGGCTGCCGTCGTCGTTATGAATGGCCTTCAGGTTGAGCTTGGCATTGTTCAGGCCGTCTGAAAACTTGAGGGTATTGATGCCTTGGTTGTCGATAATGGTATCGTTGTCGCCGTAGATATAGGTATCGTTTCCGGCTCCGCCTTTCAGAATGTCTTTACCGTTGCCGCCCACCAAAACATCGTCGCCTGCATCACCGTTGATGACATCGTTGCCGTCGCCGCCATCCAGATAATCGTTGCCCTCGCCGCCGTTGAGGTTGTCGTTGCCACCCATGCCGTAAACGGTATCATCACCGCGTCCGCTGTTGAGGCGGTTGCGGCCTTCGTTACCGGTCAGAATGTTATTGCTGTTGTTGCCGGCGGCAAAAATATTGGCCGAGCCGGTCAAGGTAACATTTTCAACGTGGGTAGCAGCGGTGTGGGAAATGCTGCTGAATACGGTATCTTCGCCGCCGCCAGCCTGTTCAATTACCACGTCTTTTACATCATCAACGTAGTAAGTGTCATTGCCGTCCCCGCCTTCCATAATGTCGGCACTGGCTTTGCCGTCGATAATATCGTCGCCGGATGTGCCGATCAGGTAGTCATTGTCGTCACTGCCATCGATGGTCTGACCGATTTCGGTATGCTCAGTCAGGGAAATATCGAAATATTTGGCAAAGTTGTTTACATCCAGTTTTTGTGTGCCAATGATGAAGTGGGAGACTGCCGGTGTTGTACCGTTTTGAGCGTATTGGTTTTTGATGGTTAAAACGGCGTTGCTGTTTTTTACGGCAATCAGCCAGTCGTAACCGCCGGTCTCGTTGTTTTGGACTTCAACGGTTAAATCGTTAAGGCTTAGATCGGTATGAAAGCGGATGCTGTTGTGGCCTTGATTATCGATGATGGTGTCTTGCTCGCTTTTTGCAGAGAAAAGGTAGGTATCGTCGCCTTCGCCACCTTCAAGCACATCGTTGCCTGCTTCGCCGTTGAGGATGTCATTGCCTGTTTCGCCGAAAAGAAGGTCGTTGCCTTCGCCGCCATTGATGACATCGTCGCCACCGCCGCCGTAAACGATGTCGTCACCGCGCCCGCTGTTAAGACGGTTGCGGCCTTCATTGCCGATGAGGATGTTGTTGCTGTTGTTGCCAGCGCCGAAAATGTTGGCTGTACCGGTCAAAACAAGGTTTTCAACGTGGTTTGGAAGGGTATAGCTGACGTTGCTGCAAACCGTATCATCGCCGCTATTTGGGTTTTCAATGATTATATCGTCACTGAGGGTTACATAATAAACGTCATCTTCCGACGTGCCTATCGTTACTTGTTCAAGGAAGGAAGGTTGTAATTGCTCTAAATGTCGTAATTCAAATTGCGCATTGGGGGTGCGCATTGCTTTTTCGATTGTCATGATATTTTCTTTAGATATTGATGAGAGTAACAAGGAAGTAAACGTATTCGGCATATGGCTGGTATTGCTTAATTTGTATTGTGTTTCGGCTGTATATACTAGTGCCGAAATTTGATAAAAACAACAGAAACGTTAAGATATGACAATATATAGAGAGACTTATCAGGCTTTGTCTGCCGTCTATTCCTTTGCTAAATGGCTTTGCCTTGTATGGCTGTTTTGTTTCTTATATACCACACATCAATTTTCATAGTTTCAAACTATGGATGGTTGTAAAAAGGCCGTCTGAAAAAAAGAAGCAGGTTTCGCATTGCAAAACCTGCTTCTGATTTTTCAGACGGCCTGTCTGATTATAGAGTACGGGCAACTTCGACGATGTCGAAACATTCGAGTTGATCGCCTTCCATAATCTCGTTGTAGCCTTTGAGCATCAGACCACATTCAAAGCCCATGCGGACTTCTTTGACGTCGTCTTTGTAGCGTTTCAAAGAAGACAGCTCGCCTGTATGGATAACCACGTTGTTGCGGATGAGGCGGACATGGGAATCGCGTTTGACCACACCGTCGGTAACCATACAGCCTGCAATGTTGCCGACTTTGGAAACGGAGATAACCTGACGGATTTCGACCGTGCCGGTTACTTGCTCTTTCTCTTCCGGAGAGAGCATACCGCTCATGGCGGCTTTCACATCGTCGATGGCATCGTAAATGATGTTGTAGTAACGGATTTCCACGTTTTCATTCTCAGCCAGTTTGCGTGCGGAAGCATCTGCACGGACGTTAAAGCCGATGATGAATGCGCCGGAAGCGATGGCCAAGTTGACATCAGATTCGGTAATACCGCCAACGCCGCTGTGCAACACGTTCACTTTCACTTCGTCTGTGGACAGTTTTTTCAGGCTGCCCGCCAAAGCTTCGTAAGAACCTTGTACGTCTGCTTTGATGATGACAGACAAGGATTGGGCTTGGTTTTCGCCCATGTTGTTGAACATGTTTTCCAGTTTTGCGGCCTGTTGTTTGGCCAAGCGCACGTCGCGGTATTTGCCTTGACGGAAGAGGGCGATTTCGCGCGCTTTTTTCTCGTCGGCCAATACCATTGCATCTTCGCCTGCGTTCGGTACGTCGGACAAGCCGAGGATTTCGACAGGGATAGACGGACCGGCTTCATTGATGGCTTTGCCGTTTTCGTCAACCATTGCACGGATTTTACCGAATGCAGTACCGGCCAGCAGCATATCGCCTTTTTTCAGCGTACCGCTTTGTACCAGCAATGTGGCAACTGCGCCGCGGCCTTTGTCCAGTCGAGCCTCAACGATGATACCTTTTGCAGGTGCATCGACAGGGGCAGTCAGTTCCAAAACTTCAGCTTCGAGCAAGACTGCTTCGAGCAATGCATCGATGTTCAGACCTTTTTTAGCGGAAACGTCGATAAACTGTACATCGCCGCCCCATTCGTCAGGCACGACTTCGTGTGCGGTCAGCTCTTGGCGGATACGCTCAGGGTTGGCGGCTTCTTTATCGATTTTGTTGACGGCAACCACAATTGGTACGCCGGCGGCTTTAGCGTGGGCAATTGCCTCGATGGTTTGCGGCATCACGCCGTCGTCGGCGGCAACCACGAGGATCACGATATCGGTTGCTTTCGCACCGCGCGCACGCATTGCGGTAAACGCTTCGTGACCCGGAGTATCCAAGAAAGTAATCACGCCGCGAGGGGTTTCAACGTGGTATGCACCGATGTGTTGGGTAATGCCACCCGCTTCGCCTTGTACCACTTTGGCGCGGCGGATGTAGTCCAGCAGGGAAGTTTTACCGTGGTCAACGTGACCCATCACGGTAACAACCGGTGGACGCGGCAATGCTTCGGCTTCAACTGCTTCAACGCCTTCATCCAGGAATGCTTCAGGGTCGTCGGCTGCAGCAGGTTTGCCGATGTGGCCGAGTTCTTCCACTACAATCAGGGCAGTGTCTTGGTCGATAGATTGGTTAATGGTTACCATCATGCCCATTTTCATCAGGGCTTTAACCACTTCGACGCCTTTAACGGCCATTTTGTGTGCCAAGTCGGCAACGGTAATGGTTTCAGGTACCAAAACTTCGTGTACGACAGGTTCGGTCGGCGCTTGGAAGGCGTGTTGGTTTGGCTCAAGTTTGAGTTTTTTGCCTTTTTTACCGCCGCGTACGCGATCGTCGTCGCCATTGCGTGCATTGTTGCGGTCGCGACCACCTTTGCCGCCTTTGCCTTTGGCGTTACGGCCTTGGTTTTCTTCGTCACGGTCACGACGGTCTTCTTTTTTACCGCGCGCGTTGTGTTCGGATTTGCCTTCGCCGGATGCCGCTTTTGCTTTCTCGGCAGGTTTATTGCGTTCGCCTGATTTGGCTTCTTTAGTAGGTTTTGAGTCTTGATCGGCCTGTTGTTTCATGGCTTCACGGCGTGCTTGACGCTCTTGTTTTTCTTTCAACAAGGCTTCTTGATGCGCACGCAGGGCGGCGGCACGACGGGCTTCTTCATCGCGTTGAGCCTGTTCTTCCACGCTGACGACAGGTTGCGGTACGGCAGGAGCGGCAGGTTTGGCTGCCTTTTTCGCTTCTTTGCCTTTGCCGCCTTTGTCTTGTTTGGCTTTGGCAGGTTTCTTGGCTTCGGCTGGTTTTTCAGCTTCAACGGATTTTTCAGACGGCTTGTTGTCTGCTTTAGCTTCAACTTTTGCTTCGGCCTTGGCTTCTACGGCTTCAACCGGTTTGGCTTCTTCTTTTTGGGCTTCGGCAGGTTTGCCTTCCGCTTTTGGTGCGGCTTTGGCTGCTTTCAGTCTGGCTGCTTCAGCCTCTGCTTTGGCACGGGCTTCGGCTTTGGCGGCAGCTTCTGCTTCAGCTTTGGCTTTTTCTTCGGCAGCTTGGGCGGCTGCTTTTTCTGCTTCGGCTTTTTGGTTTTCCGCTGCTACTTTGGCTTTGGCTTCCGCTGCCAATTCTTCGGAAGAAGGAATGGTAACGGCACGGCTGCGGCGGCGTGTTTCCACTTTTACGCCATCAACGGTGCTGACTTCGGTTTTTTTGCGGCGGATGCTGATGGTGCCGCTATTGCTGCCGTTTTTCTTTTGCAGGTAAGCAGTCAACAGTTGTTTGTCGTCAGTGGTTATGCTGTCATTACCACTGTTTTTGTTGACCCCGGCTTCTTTCAATTGTTTAAGCAAATCATCGACGGGGCGGTTTAGTTCGGCGGCAAATTGCGCTACGGTTGTATTACTCATTCAGTACCCCCTTAGTTATTTTCTTCAGTAAACCAGTGTTCGCGTGCAGCCAAAATCACTTTTTTGGCTTCTTCTTCGTCAACACCGGTAATTTCGACCAATTCGTCAACAGACAATTCGGCCAGATCATCGCGTTGGGTAACGCCGGCTTCGGCCAGTTTGCGCAACATATCGGAATTTACGCCGTCTAAATTGCGCATGTCTTCAGACACTTCACCCAGTTTTTCTTCTGCGGCGATGGTAATGGTCAGGATAGCGTCGCGTGCGCGGTTGCGCAGGGTTTCAACAATTTCTTCGTCAAAGCCGTCAATGGCGAGTAATTCTGCCGCTGGAACGTAAGCAACTTCTTCCAAAGTGGCAAAGCCTTCTTCCACCAAGATATCGGCGGTTTCGTCGTCGATGTTCAAGTGGGTGGTGAAGAGGTTGCGGATAACCGCGTCTTCGGCGGCATTGCGCTCGTCGGCTTCTTCAACGGTCATGATGTTCAGCTGCCAGCCGGTCAGGATGGAAGCCAGACGGACGTTTTGACCGCCGCGGCCGATGGCCAGCGCCAGTTGGTTTTCATCAACAATCACGTCAACAGCGTGTTTGTCTTCATCAATCACGATGCGGCTCACTTCGGCAGGAGACAGCGCATTCATTACGAATTGGGCAGGCTCTGGAGACCACAATACGATGTCAATGCGTTCGCCGGACAATTCGTTGCTCACGGCGTTAACACGGGAACCGCGCACGCCGATACAAGTACCTTGCGGGTCGATGCGTTGGTCGTTGGCTTTAACGGCAACTTTGGCGCGTTGGCCGGGATCGCGTGCTACTTCGCGGATTTCCAACAGGCCGTCTGCAATTTCAGGCACTTCGTTGGCGTAGAGTTTGGCCAAGAAGTCGCCGCTGGTACGGCTCAAAATGACTTGTTTGCGGCCGGTATTGCCGATTTCGTCCACACGCAGGAAGAGGGCGCGGATGCGGTCGCCGCTGCGGAAGTTTTCGCGCGGAATCATTTCTTCGCGCGGAATCAGTGCGTCAAGTTTGCCTGCTACGACTTCAACGATGATGCCGTGGCGCTCGACGCGTTTTACCGTACCGGAAACGATGTCTTCTTTAGAAGCGAGGAACTCGTTCAGGTTTTGCTCGCGCTCTGCATCGCGGATGCGTTGCAGAATGATTTGTTTGGCAGTTTGAGCTGCTTGGCGGCCGAAGCCTTCGTTTGGCAGCTGCTCTTCGTAGTATTCGCCGATTTGGATGGTTGTGCCGGGAATTTCTTCTTGGATTTCCTCGATGGTTTTTTCTACGTCGGGGTAGGTATAGTCTTCATCGGCAACAATCAGCCAGCGGCGGAAGGTTTGGTATTCACCGGTATCGCGGTCGATTTCGACGCGCACGTCCATGTGCTCGCGGTCAGCTTTTTTCTTGGCGGCAGTAGAGAGGGCGAATTCAAGGGCTTTGAATACGACTTCCGTTTCAACGTTTTTTTCACTTGCCAGCGCTTCGGCTAGCTGTAACATTTCGCGACTCATTTTCTAGAATCTCCAAGTAATCGGTTTTTAAAATTTAAATTCGGGGCGCAAACGGGCTTTGTCGATGTTGCTCAATTCGATTTGGGCGGTTTTGCCGTCGAAAGAGACGGTAACAATGTCGTTTTCGCAAGATTCGATGCGGCCGATGAAGTTTTTCTGACCATCAATCGGCAGGCGTGTTTTGATTTTGGCGTTCTGGCCGGCAAAGCGCACGAAGTCGGCGGCTTTTTTCAGCGGACGGTCAAGGCCAGGGCTGGAGATTTCCAAACGTTTGTAGTCGATGTCTTCAACCATAAACACGCGGCTCAGATGGTTGCTGACAGTGGCGCAGTCTTCGACGGTGATGCCGCCTTCTTTATCGATGAAAATGCGCAAATCGCCTTGCGCGGTCAGTTCGAAATCGACCAGCTCGTAGCCCAAGCCGGGCAGGGTTTTATCAAGAATGCTTTGAATATCCATGCTTCTCCAGAAGTACATAAACAAAAAAATGGCCGCGCGGCCATTTTTCGTGTGATTTGAAAAATTGGCCTATTATAACTGTTTTCCAGATAAAAGAAAAGCGTTGATTTGGCGTGGATTTTTTGAAGTGATTGCTTAAATGGAAGAGATTGGGATGAGGCCGTCTGAAAAGGGAATTGTTGACAAGTTTTGATGTGGTGTTTCCGAAATTATTTTGGAAAACAAAGAATTGGTATTGCTTTGTTTTCAGACGGCCTTGGATTTCTTGATTTTTCGTGCTTGCACAATGTGCAAGGCGGTTCTACAATTTCTTCATACCCTCCGAATAAGAAAGATGGCCGCTATGTCCGCACACCCGATTTATAATTTTTCCGCAGGTCCTGCCGTATTGCCGGAAGCCGTATTACGTACCGCGCAACAGGAAATGCTCGACTACAACGGTACGGGTTTTCCCGTGATGGCGATGAGCCACCGTTCGGATATGTTTTTGAGTATTCTGCATCATGCCGAACAAGACTTGCGCCAGCTTTTGAATATTCCGTCCAACTATAAAATCCTGTTTTTACAGGGCGGTGCGACCACGCAATTCAATATGGTGGCCATGAATTTGGCGCACGGTTTTGCGACTGCCGACGCGGTGGTAACGGGCAACTGGAGCCGTATTGCCTATGAACAGATGAGCCGTTTGAGCAATGCCGAAATCCGTTTGGCCGCGCATGGCGGCGAGCAATATGCCTATAAAAACCTGCCTGCGGTGGAGGATTGGGATGTCAACCCGAATTCCGCGTTTGTTCATTTTGCGATTAATGAAACCGTAAACGGCTTGCAGTATCAAAACGTCCCCAAACTTTCAGACGGCCTGCCGCCGCTGGTGTGCGATATGTCCAGCGAGATTTTGTCGCGTGAGTTTAATGTATCCGATTACGGCCTGATTTATGCCGGCGCGAAAAAAATATCGGCCCCGCCGGTGCGACCGTGGTCATTATCCGCGAGGATTTACTGGAGCGTTGTCCGAACGATATTCCCGATGTGTTCAACTACCGTTCGCACATCAACCGCGACGGTATGTACAACACGCCGTCCACCTATGCGATTTATATGTCGGGTTTGGTGTTCCGCTGGCTGCAAACGCAGGGCGGTGTGAAAAAAATTGAAGCGGTCAATCGAATAAAGGCGCAAACCTTGTATGAGGCGATAGACGGCAGCGGCGGTTTTTACATCAACGATATTCATCCTGATGCGCGTTCCAAAATGAACGTGGTCTTCAAAACCGCAAGTGAGGATTTGGACCGCCGCTTTGTGTTGGAAGCCGAGTTGCAGGGTTTGTGCCTGCTCAAGGGTTATAAAACCGTCGGCGGTATGCGCGCCAGCATTTACAATGCGATGCCGCTTGAAGGTGTGAACGCGTTGGCCGAATTTATGAAAGATTTCCAACGACGTTACGGTTAAGATGAAGATATAAAAAGGCCGTCTGAAACTGGGTTTCAGACGGCCTTTTGATTTGAACAAGCCTTATTCGGTGACTTCTTCAGTAATGCTGTCGCGGTAAATAGTGCTGTCGTAAGTCGGAACAGGAGGCGGCAGCAGGCTGTCGAGTGTCAGCGCGGACGGGTTCAGCGTAGGATAGCCACTGAAGGTTACGGAATAACCGCCGTTGCCGGTACTGCGGACTTTGGCATGCGCGCCCAAAGGGAAAGTAGTTTTGTTGGTAATGTGGCCGAATGGGAAACCAGTCAACACAGGAATCTTGGCGGTGCGCGAAATGTGGTTGACGACGGCGGAGAAATCGTAGCTGGAGTCGTACACGTCGCGGATGGTGCCCATGCGGAAATCGCCGAAGATGATGGCGCGTTGTTTTTGCAAAACACCTGACAGATAAAGCGTATTGAGCATACGCTCGATGCGGTAGGGTTGCTCGCTGACGTCTTCGATAAAGAGGATGCCGCCTTGAATATCGGGCATGTAGGGCGTGCCGGCGAGGGAGGCGAGAACGCTGAGGTTGCCGCCCCACAATGTGCCTTCTACGTTGACATCGGCGCGTTGGATGGTCGGAACATCAACGATGTTGACGTTGTTGGTTGTGCCGCGGATGAACGAATCCATGGTAAAGACGCTGGGGTCTGCTTTGCCGAATTCGCTGTACACCATCGGGCCTGCAAAGCTCATCATATTGCCTTTGGCCAACAGGGCGAGTTGGACGGCGCACACGTCGCTGAAACCGAAGAACAATGTGCCGCGTTCGCGCATTCTGGCGCCGAGTGAGGCAAAATCGATTTGCGGCAGGATGCGTGCCGCGCCGTAGCCGCCGCGCAGGCCCATCAAGACTTTAGGCGTTTCGACGCGGCCGCTGGCAACTTCTTGGAAGTCGGAGGCACGTTGGGCGTCGCTGCCGGCAAAGCGTTGGTAACGGCGGCTACCTGCCTGTTGGTTGGTCACGGTAAAGCCTGCGTTGTAGAGGCGGGTCAGGCCGGTGGTCACGCGGTTGGGGTCTTCGGCGAAGCCTGACGGCGCAACAACGCGCAGGAGGTTGTCGCCGGAACGTGGCGGATGGGGTTGCTTAGGTTGCACGGTTTTGGCTTTCGCGGTGGTAGAAGTGGTTTTGGTTTGCGGCGTGGTGGTCGTGCTGGTGCCGCAGGCCTGCAACAACCCTGCACCTGCGGCGGCAGAGCAGGTACGCAGGAAATGGCGGCGCGTGGTGGAAGTCATTGAGGTTTTCCTTTCGTTATATGTTCAGACGGCCTGAATTTGGCGTGTCGGACCTTACAGGCCGTCTGAAAGTTTAAGCGATTAAGTTTTTGATTTGTTGCGGCCAATTTTCAGGCAAGGCCATACCGTGTTCGCGTACGGGCGCGGCCCAAATCGGCGCGGGGAAGTTGGCGTCGTTTTCAAAGCGGGCGATGACGTGCCAATGAAGATGGGGCACAACATTGCCGAGGCTGGCTAAATTGATTTTGGCCGGGCGGAAGACTTGGCGCATTGCGGCTTCAACCTGATACACCATTTCCATGATTTCGTTGCGTTCGGCAGGGGAAAGGTCGGTCATCTCGGAAACATGGTCATTCCAAATAACGCGGCAGAATGCCGGTGCGCCGGCTTCGTTGTGGACGGCGATAACGCGCAGGTTTGGCGTTTGCAGCAAAATGTCTTCGTTGTCGGCAGTGCAGATGGGGCAGGTCATGGTTTTCTCTTTTTCAGTCTGAATAGGAATCGGGTGATTGCCATCAGGATTTTTAGAATGAGGTAAATAGCAGTCAGCGTGATGAATGCGAAAAGCCACGGTTCAGGTATAAACCACCAAAATCAATAGGCGGGCGTGATTCAGTCGGCACATTCTTCAGCACTCTTAACGTGGTCACACAAATCAATGCAATGATAGCAATCCAAAAGAATGGTTTGAGATATTTGAGTACAGTCATGGGTGAAGTGTTATGCAAATTTTGCCGCCCCTTGATTGGCGAGCTCGTCGGCTTTTTCGTTTTCAGGGTGTCCGGCATGGCCTTTTACCCAAGTCCAGCGGACATCGTGCTGTTGAACCAAACTATCCAGCTCTTTCCATAAATCGTCGTTTTTGACCGGTTTTTTGGCGGCGGTTTTCCAGCCGTTTTTTTTCCAGCCGTGTATCCAGCTTTCCATGCCGTTTTTGACGTATTGTGAGTCGGTGCAGATGACGACTTGGCAGCGGCGTTTTAAGGATTTCAGTCCTTCGATAACGGCGGTCAGCTCCATGCGGTTGTTGGTGGTTTCGGCTTCGCCGCCGAACAGTTCTTTTTCATGTGTGCCGTAGCGCATAAATACCCCCCAGCCGCCTGCACCGGGGTTGCCTTTGCATGCGCCGTCTGTGTAGAGGTAAACGGGTTTATCCATGGGCATGTCTTTGTCGAATAAGGCGGTATCATAACATAAGGCCGTCTGAAATATCGGCAAATACGGTTTGCGCGTGTAAAATACCCTGCACTTATTACTCGTTAAGTGGTGCAGGATTGGCGTTAGTTAATAAGGCTATAAATCCAAGATTATAAATGCGGTTAATTAATCGGAAGATATAGCTAATCTGGGAGTAAGTCGAAATAAAGGATTAAATGAAAAGATTCCTAATTTCCAAAAAGAACAATCATAGCGTATAAAAATAGGGTTGAGTTTGTAGAAAAGGGGAAAACTATGTGGAAAGGGGTAACACCAAGTGGTGTAGCAGTAAGAGGATACAAAGACCCTAAAACTACAGGTTATCCAGTTATGGGAGACAAGTAGGATATGATAAATGTGAAGTTTAGTTGGATAAATATGTGGAAAGATGAATCTTTAGAACCACATTGTTCTATTCTAAATATAAATGAAGCTTTAAATATAACTCATTTTTTAATTGATGATGAGGGATTAGGTATAACCCATTTGAAAAAGTGGATAAAAAATGGTCTTGAAGAGATTGATAAAATATCTAAAAAAGAAATTCTTGAATATGATATGTGGGGGCAAACTTTAGGCGCACTAATCTCGTTAGATAAAGTAATCATTTATTGGGGAGATGAAGAATATCCTGATGATTATCTTGAGTTTGACCAATTTAAGATTATTTTATCTAAGTGGTATGATTTCCTACTATCTGAACCCAATATAAGCAATGAAGTTTATTTTTCAGTTTAGATTAGAGGTATTTTATGACAGTCATGATCGGTAGATATTTCGCCTCTTGGCAATATATGTATTGATCGGATTCCAAATGGCGTATATCTTGCACAAAGTGCGAGACCCGACCGAAACCTTGCAGTTTAAAAGCGACAAGAGCGTGATTGCCATTCAAAAAGCCTTGGCAGAAGCTGTGTTGAAACCGTCAAAATAGAAAGGAAACATGATGAGCGAACAGCAAGAATTGTTTTGTTACAAACAGATGCCGGTGTGGACGGCGGACGAGATTCCCGAAGCCTTATTGTCCAAACACAATACCGCTGCCGGTACTTGGGGCTGCCTCAATGTACTCCAAGGCCGTCTGAACTTCAACGAAGTGGACGAAGCGGGCAATATTACGGCCACGCATGAGCTGACGCCTGAAAGCGATGATTGGATTATCCATCCGCAAGCATGGCACTTTATCGCGCCGCAAACGCAAGACACGGAAATCCAACTGTCGTTTTACTGCGAGGCGGCGGACTATTTCAATAAGAAATACGGCATGAGCGCGACACATTCGGCCGTCCGCGCCGCCGAAGGCATCGTGCCTGTCGGCAAGGTTTTGGATATGGGCTGCGGTCAGGGCCGCAACGCGCTGTATTTGGGTTTGAAAGGTTTTGACGTTACTGCTGTCGATAATAATCCGAACGCGGTTCAAAATGTGGAAGAGCTGGCGCGTATCGAAGAACTGAATGTCTGCGCGTTTGAATACGACCTCAACGCCGCCAATATTCAGGAAAACTTTGATTATATGGTGGCGACCGTGGTATTTATGTTCCTGATGCCGCGTTACGTTCCTGACGTGATTGCCAATATGAAGGAACACACCAACCCCGGCGGCTACAATCTGATCGTGTCTGCGATGGATACGGAAGATTTCCCTTGCCCGATGCCGTTCCCATTCAAATTCAGTGAAGGCGAGCTGCGCGAATACTATAAGGATTGGGAATTGGTGGAATACAAGGAAGAGCTGGGTTCGATGCACGCGAAAGACGAATTCGGCAATCCGATTCAGTTTAAATTCGTCACCATGCTGGCGAAGAAACCGGAATAAAGGTTTTACGTAAAAAGGCCGTCTGAATTCAGTTTTCAGACGGCCTTTGTCGTCATCAATCCACAATCCTTTTGCCCAAAATCACCACGTCTGCCAACATGGTGTCCAAATCGCAGACTTGCGGCAGCCGCCCCCATTCTTCAAAACCGAAACGGTGAAACAGGTTCAGGCTCGGATAGTTGTGGCCGAACACAAGCGCGATGACGTTGTGGATGTCTAAGGACGGCGCGCGTTCGAGCATGTGCCGCAACAGGATTTTGCCCACGCCCGCGCCGCGCATATCGTGGCGGACATAAATGCTGACTTCCGCACTGATGTGATAGGCGTAGCGCGGATGGTAGTCGCTGAAACTGCCCCAGGCTAAGACTGTACCGTCGGCATCGTAAAGGGCGTAGATCGGGCGTTTGTCCGTGTGCGCGGCAAACCACATTTCACGTTCGGCAACCGTGGTCGGCGACAAATCGGCCGTGGATTGGCGCGTGGCCACGGTGCTGTTGTAAATATCGACGATGGCGGGCAAGTCTTGGCGCAGTGCAGGGCGGATGGTGTATTGCATTTCAGACGGCCTGTTATTGAATCAGTTTGGAGATAGTCTTAAAGGCAGGATGTTTGGCATCGCCGAGCAGTTGGAACAAAATACTTTCGACATTGGAAATGATAATGCCCTGACGGCTTAGTTGCGCCAACCCATTGTCGCGGTTGGCCGTTGTGCGAGAGGCGGTGCATTCAAAAGGCAGGAATACGGCGTAACCTTGCTCTTTCAAATCCAATGCCGTCTGAAGCATACAGATATGCGCTTCCGCACCCACCAAAATAACGTTTTTGATGTCGTTTTTGCGTAAGATTTCCTGAATTTCGGGTAAAAACGCTGAGAATCGGGTTTTCTCGACAATCGGCGTGCCTTCGGGCAACAGCAGAGATACGGCGGATACGGTGTTGCCCAAACCTTTCGGGTATTGTTCGGTTACGGCAAAGGGTACGTCCAAAGCCGTCAAACCTTGAATCAGCAGGCGGCAGCGTTCCAACATTTCGTCCGCGCCGGAAAGGGCGGGCAGCAGGCGTTCTTGAATATCGACAATCAGACAAAGCGTATTTTTGGGGTTCATGGCTTTTCCTTTCAGACGGCCTTGACAGCAAAATCGTTGAATCAGAATGCAATCATATAACAAGCCGCTGGAAAAGTATTGCAGCTTGCCCTGTTTTAAAGCCCGAAATTCTTTTAAAATACCGCCTGATTTGAATTGATAGAGACCGACAACATGAATTTATACCAAACCGTCGAACGCGAAGCCGCCGCCGCCTTTGCCGCTGCAGGCATTGCCGACAGCCCCGTTGTTTTGCAGCCGACCAAGAATGCCGAACACGGCGATTTCCAAATCAACGGCGTGATGGGTGCGGCGAAAAAAGCCAAACAAAATCCGCGCGAATTGGCGCAAAAAGTGGCCGAAGCGCTGGCCGATAACGCCGTGATTGAAAGCGCGGAAGTAGCCGGTCCCGGCTTTATCAACCTGCGTCTGCGTCCTGATTTCCTCGCCCAAAACATTCAGACGGCCTTGAACGATGCGCGTTTTGGCGTAGCGAAAACCGATAAACCGCAAACCGTCGTTATCGACTATTCTTCGCCTAATCTGGCCAAAGAAATGCACGTCGGCCATCTGCGTTCCAGCATCATCGGCGACAGCATTTCACGCGTGTTGGAATTTATGGGCAACACCGTTATCCGTCAAAACCACGTCGGCGACTGGGGTACTCAGTTTGGCATGTTGGTCGCTTATTTGGTTGAGCAGCAAAAAGACAACGCCGCGTTCGAGCTGGCGGATTTGGAGCAGTTTTACCGCGCCGCCAAAGTACGCTTTGACGAAGATGCCGCCTTTGCCGACACCGCGCGCGAATACGTTGTGAAGCTGCAAGGCGGCGATGAAACTGTGTTGGCATTGTGGAAACAGTTTGTCGATATTTCGCTCTCGCACGCCCAAGCAGTTTACGACACGCTGGGCTTGAAACTGCGTCCTGAAGATGTGGCGGGCGAATCTAAATACAACGACGATTTGCAGCCTGTGGTTGATGATTTAGTCGAAAAAGGTTTGGCAGTCGAAGACGATGGCGCGAAAGTCGTATTCTTGGACGAGTTCAAAAACAAAGAGGGTGAACCTGCCGCGTTTATCGTGCAAAAACAAGGCGGCGGCTTCCTTTATGCTTCCACCGACTTGGCGTGTTTGCGCTACCGCGTCGGCACGCTTCATGCCGACCGCCTGCTGTACGTCGTCGACCACCGCCAAGCCCTGCACTTCGAACAACTTTTTACCACTTCCCGCAAAGCAGGCTATCTGCCGGAAGATGTAAAAGCCGAGTTTATCGGCTTCGGCACCATGATGGGCAAAGACGGCAAACCGTTCAAAACGCGTAGCGGCGACACAGTGAAACTGGTTGACCTGCTGACTGAAGCCGTTGAACGTGCTACCGCTTTGGTGAAAGAGAAAAATCCCGAATTGGGCACGGATGAAGCCGCTAAAATCGGCAAAACCGTCGGCATCGGCGCAGTCAAATACGCCGATTTGAGCAAAAACCGCACCAGCGATTATGTGTTCGACTGGGACGCCATGCTTTCGTTTGAGGGCAACACCGCCCCCTACCTGCAATACGCTTACACACGCGTGCAAAGTGTGTTCCGCAAAGCAGGTGAATGGGACGCAACTGCGCCAACCGTTTTGACCGAACCTTTGGAAAAACAACTGGCCGCCGAGTTGCTGAAATTCGAAGACGTACTGCAAAGCGTGGCAGATACCGCGTATCCGCACTATCTCGCCGCCTACCTCTATCAAATCGCCACCCTGTTCAGCCGCTTCTACGAAGCCTGCCCGATTTTGAAATCAGAAGGTGCAACCCGCAACAGCCGCCTGCAACTGGCGAAACTCACCGGCGACACGCTGAAACAAGGCTTGGAGTTGTTGGGCATTGATGTGTTGGATGTGATGTAAGTTTTTGAATAAAAACGATGAAAGGCCGTCTGAAACGTTGCGGGTTGCAAGGTTTCAGACGGCCTTTTTTATGCTTTGACAGATGTCGTTATGTCGTTGATTTTGAGCCTAAGCGGTTTGAATTTGCTCAAGTAATGCGTTCAGACGGCTTTGTCTTTATTTCAAATTGCTTGCCAACAACCAAGCCTGTGCTTCGGTGGCATCGCTGAAATATTTGGGATGTTGGTTGGTCAAGAGGCTGGAAAGGCGCGCGCCGAGTTTGATCCAGATGTCGTCGGTAATGACGGCAACGCGGCCGAAGTCGGTTTCGTGTTGGTTGAGGAATTTGATTTGTTCGACCGCCATATCGATGGTGAAGTCTTTCAGCATGGACAAATCCAGCAGGATGTCGGGCAGATGGATTTTTTGTTTTGCGGCCAACAAGGCTTCTTCCAATTGGCGGAAATCGTCCAAAGTGAACTCGTTGTACAGCGCTACGTTTAAGCCGTAAGATTGTTCGCGGATGGAAATCATGGTGTTCTCCTTGTTAAATTATTGCTTCATCAGAAATTTTTTGATTGAGGCCGGAGTAAAGCTGCTGAACACGCCGCCTGCAACAATGATAACCATGCCGACAGCTTCCTGCCAAGTGATTTTATCGCCGAAAAGCAGTACGCCGGACAGGGCGGAGAAAACGACGGTTAGGTAGGAAAGCGAGGCAACGGTAAATTTCTTGCCGACCTTGTAGGCGCGGGTCATGGCCAGTTGGGCAATCATGGCGGAGATGCCGATGCCGGCCAGATAGGGCAGGGAAGAGACGGTCAGCGGATGCCAGCCTGTGATGGTGCTCCAGACTGCGCCCATAATCAGGCCGGTAAGCGAGAGGTAAAATACCACGCGCCAGCCCGGCTCGCCCAAAAGTGAGAGTTCGCGCACCTGCAAATACGCCCAGCCCGACATGGCGCCGCCTGCCAAACTGACCAGCGCGGCAAATTCCTGTCCGCCTTGAAAAGAGGGGTTGAGCAAGAGGATAACACCGATAAAGCCCATAACCAAAATGGCTTGAGTGTAAAACGTAATTCTTTCTTTTAAAATGAAAAATGAAAAGATGGCCAGCCAAATGGAAGACGTGTAGTTGAGCGTGACGCCTGTTGCCAGCGGCAGGTGCATGACGGAATAAAACGTGCACATCATGGCAAGCGTGCCGATGACGCTGCGGTTGAGATGGGTTTTCCAATGCGGCGTGGAAAACGTGTTGCCTTGCGCTTTGGCCATGATGCCTAAGAACAGGGTGGAGACCAGCATGCGCCAAAAGACCAGCTCGCCGCTGGAAAAGCCGAAATGTGTAGAGGCGGCTTTGACGGAGAGGTTCATGACGGTAAAGCCGAGCGCGGCAATAACCACCCATGCCGAGCCGAGCGGATCTTTTCTGATGGTTTCCATTTGATGGGTATGTAAAGCGATTTTATTAATAAGAAAATATTATACAGGTCAATCAGGCCGTCTGAAAAATATCGTTGGGCTTCAACGGCCTTTTATTAGAAAATGAGAATTATTATTGAACAATGAAGTGGGTTTTTATAGAATGGGGGTTCTGTTTTTAAGAAAGGCTTGCCATGAAAGTATCCAATATTTCTGCCGTATTGCTGTCCGCTTTGTTTTCCGTTGCCGTTTCTGCCGCGCCTTTGGGAGAGGTTTCTTCCGAAAACGGTAAAATTTTCAGCGGCGAAAATTACATGGTCGTTAAGAAAGACATGAAGAAAGGGGAGCAGATTAAGCCGCACGATCATCCGGGTTTTAAAACGCTGATTTTTGCCGTTGGAAAAGGAAGCTTTGACGTGACTTTGAATCAGACTGAAAAACATACGGTCGGCGCAGGCTCGGTGTTGAGGTTTGGCGGCGATGCAGTGATTGAGGCCGTTGCAACCGAAGATGCGGATGTGGCAATTACTTTGATTAAGTAAACCGATAGATGATAAAAGGCCGTCTGAAAAATGATGTTTCAGACGGCCTTATTTATTCATTCAACTATTGCCATTAAGCGCAAATCAAATAGATGAAGCCGGAGCCGAAGATATCTGCCAACGCGTGAATCAGGAAAAACGGCAACAGGTTTTTGACTTTGTATTTGTAGAAGAAGTAGTACATCAAGCCGAAAACAACGCCGATAACGGTCGCCCAAAGCATGCCTTGGTAAGTATGGAAGGAGACGCGCACCAAGGTCGAATAGGCCAATGCCTGCCATTTGTATTTGTCTTCCACGCAGGTTAAAAGGCCGAGGAAACAGAATTCTTCGTAAAAGCCGTTTAAAAGGCCGTAGAGGATGGCCATCGGCGCAAGGGCGGCGAATTTGTCGAAGATGGATAATGGTTTGATGTATTGGAAGATTTCAGTGGTGAAGTAATTGTAGCCGCCGCTTAACGAAGTCACCGCATCGGCGATCAGACCCATCAATATAAAAATTACAGGCGTCCAAAACAATACGCCTAAATTAAAGCGAATCGGCAACTGTTTGAAGTCGAAACGGCGGATAACGAGGTAAATCAAAGTAATAGCAAGCAGCGTCAACTGCAGGCTCATGTTTTCCGAATAAGCCACGCCGGTTACCGCAGTATCGCGCACTTCTTCGGTAGCAGCAGCTGTTTCCACTTGCGGCATCAGGCTGGCGATATAAAGTTGGGTAGAACGGTAGGCAAATTGACCGAACAGGATGGCGGTAACAATCAGCATGTCAAACCAGCGCAGATGGCGCAAAGGCTCTTTAGGGCGGATAGCGGCGAGCATGCTCATAATTCTCCTCTTTACTCTAATTAAATGGCAGTGCGCAATAGTTACATAAACATACAAAAATCGTCAACAATTATCGTAATAAAACATGAATTAAAAATCAGGCTGTTTCAGACGGCCTGAAGCGCTTCTAAAATGCCGTATTTTCAGAAGGGTTTATCTTCAAAAATATGGCATAATCACTTTATTGCAAACTAAGGAATCTTATCGTGAGTATTTCTCTGTCCCAATATCTGCTGTACCTGCAATATATGTTGGCAGGTATCGCCATGACTGTAGTTTTCGGTGCCGTATATCTGCGGATTACCCCCGCCGAAGAATTGCGCCTGATTAAAAACGGCAACCTTGCCTGCGCCTTATCGTTTGGCGGCGCGTTGGTCGGTTTCTGTCTGACGCTTGCCTCAAGCATTGCACACAGCGTCAGCTTCATCGATTTTATCCTGTGGGGACTTGCCGCAGCAGTGATTCAGATTTTTGTCTATTTCGCTGCAACAATGATGATTAAAGACGCTACCCCAGAACTTATCGGCAACAATGTCGCCGTCGGCGCGCTGTTTGGTGCAGTGTCCATCTCGATCGGCATTTTGAATGCGGCTTGCTTGACTTGATTTTGATGGTCGGTTGGATAGCAAAAGATGTGCTGATCCTGACTCCTGCCTGGAGAAATTATCGGTAGATTTTTTTGACTGATAATGGCTTATGCCTGATGGTATTGGCGTTATAGTGAAATTCTGAAAGTATCAAAAAATTCAGACGGCCTGTTATATACAAGGCCGTCTGAAACGTTTTAACTACTTAAACTCATCAAATTAGAAAGAGTATTGCAATCTTATGCCCGCTTCGTGGGTGTGGTTTTTAGGTTCTATAGATCCCAATCCATATGAGTCATACTCTTCCGTAACGGTAAGGTTCGATTCTTTAACTTTCCAGCCGCGATAGAATGGAGTGAGGCTGATTTTGGAGCCGTTAGCGAATTTTTTAGATACAGGTACTTCAACCTCAATACCTTGTCCGCCACCTTGTTTCATTCGGGTTTCTACCTGGTCGGGTTCGTAAGAATATTGGCGGCCTTTCACGGCACGATTGTAGGCAATGCGGGGAGATATCTCAAAGTTTGCAGGAAGGGCGATATTTACTCCGGTATTGATTTGCGCATATGTAGTTCGGTTTTTGCGGTCATAATCATTAGGATCAATGCGGCTGCTTAAGTCTCTCAGAACACGGTGTCCCAAGCCGGCTCCGGCAGTAATGCTAAAGCGATTGTTAATCGGGAGTGTATATTCGTATAAGGCACGGATATCGTATGCGCGGCGTGGTGCATTTTTGAGTGTGGCTGAGCCATAACTTGCTGAATCATCGATATAATCCTCAGTTATATATTGTACGCTTCCCGTGTAATCTGTTTTACCGCGCGAATAACGGCCTTCTAATTTTGCCGCATGGCGATCGTTGAAACGGTATTTTACGCCGGCATTAATAGACCATAAGTTGCCTTTTTGCTGCATTAAGCGACTACCATCTTTTTCGTATTCGCGATAGGTCTCGTTGTAATATTCGCTACCAACGGTAAATTCAACAGGGCGGGCAGCCTGTGTACTTACGGCAGCAGAGAGTGCTAACACTGCAAAACAGAAATGAGCAGAATTTTTCATATAAATTCCTTTTACTTTATGAAAGCCAATGTGATAATTTGACAATACAGCATGATGAATTTCTAGGATTTGGTAAATATTAACAGGTGTAGTGAACGCTTGGTATGGTGTTTAATGATTTTCTACCTGTATTTGTCTTTTTTATGATATAGCGCAGGTAAAAGCAGAAAAATAGTGTAAAACAGAGTCTGCATGAATTTTAATGATATGTTAATGTTTCTGGGTCGGCTAGTGGGTTTAACACTAAAAATAGATAGAGCAACCCACTCTATTCCCATGCATAAAGACATTTTGAATGTTAATATCGTATAACATTATAGTTATATAAAATAAGCGATATGACCGACTAGGCAAATTGACCTGACAGCCTATAAGTTATCCCTTCTTCTTCAAATAAGGAACTGCGATGTTCAACTTTATCAAGAAACAGTTTATCGACGTCATTCAATGGCCGAATCCCGATGACAGCCTGTTGATGTGGCGTTTTCCGATTGCCGATGAGGAGATCCAAAACGGTGCGAGCCTGACCGTGCGTGAGGCGCAGATGGCGATGTTTGTCGATGAAGGCGTAACCGCCGATGTGTTCGCTCCGGGGCGTTACACGCTCAATACGCAAACGCTGCCAGTGCTGACCAATTTGAAAAACTGGGACAAGCTTTTTGAGTCTCCGTTTAAATCGGATGTTTACTTTTTCAATACCAAACAACAGCTTGCACGTAAATGGGGTACGTCCCAGCCTGTTACCGTGCGCGATGCCGAGTTTGGCGCGGTGCAACTGCGTTCGTTCGGTATGTATTCTTACCGTATCAGCGATCCGGCAAAATTCTTCAAAGAAGTCAGCGGCGTGGCGGCACAATACAGCGGCGTAGACTTGGAAAACCAACTGCGCAATATTGCAGTCACCCAATTGGCGGCCGCATTTGGCAGCTCCGGTATCCCGTTCTTGGATATGGCGGCGAACCAAGTTTTGCTGTCGCAAAAAATCGGCGAATTGCTTGGCGCGGAATTTGCCAAGCTGGGTTTGGCGCTGGAAAACTTCACTGTTGAAAGTATTACCTTGCCCGCGTCTATTCAGGCTGCGTTGGATAAGAAAATTTCGATGGGCGTTATCGGCGATTTGGGACGCTACACCCAATATCAAACCGCCGAATCTATCCCGCTTGCGGCACAAAATGAAGGCGGACTTGCCGGAATTGGTGCAGGTTTGGGCGTAGGTGCCGGTATTGGTCAGGCAATGGCGGGTGCCATGTCAGGCATGATGCAGCCGAATGTGCAACAGGCTCAGCAGAATGCTCAGCCGGCTGCCGAAGATCCGCAGGCAAAATTGGTGAAACTCAAATCTTTGCTGGATGGCGGTTTGATTTCGCAAGAAGATTTTGATAAGGCCAAGGCTGAAGTGTTGAAGCAGTTGATTGGTTAATCAATTGAAGGCCGTCTGAAAAATATCATTCAAAGAAGCGTTGAGCTGCTTCTGTGAAAAGGTTTCAGACGGCCTTTTGAATCATTTGATTGAGTCTGTTCGGCGATTTGGTGTGTTTCTAATCTGAAATCATTGATAAAACCAGTTGATATAAACACTAAGGCCGTCTGAAACACTCCAACCCATTCTGAAAAGCAAATCCATGTCTCAAACTCCTTTCTTCAAAACCGACTGCCCAAGCTGCGGCGCACCTGTCGAAGCGCATTCTGCTTCTGCTGTGACGCTGGTGTGCGGCTATTGCAACAGCATGCTGGTGCGGCAAGATAACGGCGTTGTCGACTCCGGCCGCGATTCCGCATTGCTGGAAGATTTTAGTCCGCTGCAAATCGGAACCAGCGGTACATTTGTCGCTCAACGCTTTACCTTGGTCGGACGGCTTCAGGTGCAATACGACGATGGTGCGTGGAATGAATGGTATGCGCTGTTTGACGACGGCAGGGCCGGTTGGCTTTCTGAGGCGGGCGATTTGTATGTGATGACCATGCCGGTCGAAATCGATAATCCGCCGAAATTTGAAGACACGCGAGCCGGATTTAGCGAGCTGACTTTTCAAGATAAGCGCTATATTGCCTCCGATGTCCGCAAAATCAGTTTGAAACGCGTGGCTGCGCAGGGCGAATTACCGTTTGTTTTGAAAGAGGATACAGAAAATCGGGTTTCCGACTGGCGTTGCGAAAACCTTTTCATCACGCTCGATTACAACAATAAAACACCCGAAGCCTTCTTTGGCCGCATGGTAAACCTAGATGATTTGAAGCTGGAAAACACGCGCCACGAAGATGAAATTAAAGAAAGTGCAGGCCGTCTGAAAGGCAGTATTACTTCAGAAAACTGTCCTAACTGCGGCTCATCCATTCATTGGGTGAACGGTCTGACTTCCCATCTGAACTGTCAAAGTTGCGGCAGCGAATTGGCAGTCGGCAAAGATAAAGCGGAGCTTATTACCGCCAATAATCTGCGTTTGTCGCAAAATACGATGTTTACTTTGCCTGTCGGCTCGACAGGCCGTCTGAAAAAACGCGAATTTTACGTTATGGGAGCGATCAGATACGCCGAAACTGACGCACAGGAAACGTTCGACAACCTGTTCAACGGAGCCAACCGCGTGCTCATACCCGAAGGCCAATGGTCGGAATATCTGCTTTACAACCCAACTCAGGGTTTCTTATGGCTGGTTGAAGCTGATGAAGGTTGGAATATTTCTGAAACCTTGAACGATTGGCCGCGCCTCGACCGAAACCGCCAACCGCAAGGCTATGGCAAACTTTATGACTATGGAGGCAGGGTAGAAGTCGCTGCCGGCGCCTTCTATTGGCGTGTCCGAAGCAGTGATTTGAACTATTACAGCGATTACCGAGACGGACAAAGCCGTAAGCTTGGTTCCGAACTAAACAGTCACGAAATGGCATGGAGTAGAAGTACACCCATTGCTTATCGGGAAATTGCGGATGCGTTTAATTTGACCAGCCGCGCTCCGCATTACACTGCAAACATGGCGGCAGACGGTATTGATAAATCATTAAGAATCATAATGACCGCCATCTTGGTTGTCGTCAACCTCCCTGCGCTTCTGACCAGTGACAGCTCTGCCGCACTTACCGTCATCTTTATAGGATGCTGGTTGTTGTGGAACATGGGCAAAAAAGACGAGGACGAGGATTAACATGTCGAGAATCACTTACATCATTTTCAGCACCATCATCATCGTCATCTCCATGATCATTAGCTACGGCTCTTCCGACTCCGACGGCTCGCGTATGCACTCCGGCGGTTATTACGGCGGCAGGGGTTATTCCGGAGGCCATAAATGACCCATGCCCCCGGTAACCATGGCCTATTAGACTTATACGGCTGCGATGAAGCCATCTTAAAAGATGAAGGCCGTCTGAAAACCGCTTTGGTAGCTGCCGCACAGGCTGCAGAAGCCACCATATTGAATGAACATTTCCACACATTCAGCGGCGCAGGCGGTGTAACCGGCGTTTTGTTGCTTGCCGAGTCCCATATCAGCATCCACACTTGGCCGGAACACCGTTTTGCCGCTATAGACGCATTTATTTGCGGAGGTATGAAATTGGAAAAAGTGAAGGAAGTGTTGTGCAGTGAGTTGGCGGCGGAACGGGTGGATTGGACGGTTGTAAATAGAGGCAGTGATTTGACTTTATTTTAGTTTTATCAATATTGACAAAAGGGGCAAAAGTTCAACGCCAAGCATACGCCATTTGATATTTCAGGAGATGTTAATTTATTGCTGGTTAAGTGTTATCGGTTCTATAACATGAAGGCATTTGGAAATAATGGGTATCTTACAGAGAAAAGGGTGTATGACTTGCTTTCCTAAAAAATACTGAAAAGCAATAATTTATTATGCTAACCCGCCGTCAATTTCTCAGCTATACCGCCGCGCTTGGCGCTGCTTCTGCTTTTTCTTGGCAGACTTACAAATACTTCAACCGCAAACCGTCGGTTTCTATTAACCGTGTCGGCTTGCCGCTGGGGCATTTGTTGCGCGATCGAAAATTGTTGCAAGCGCCGGCTCGTCGTTATGAGTGCAATACGTTGATACTCGGCGGCGGTGCGGCTGGGTTGGGGGCGTTGTGGTATTTGGCGAAGCATAATCACCGCGATGTATTGTTGGCAGAAGGGTTTGAACGCAATGGCAACAATGCCGCCTATACGTCTTCAGACGGCCTGAAAGCGCCGAGCGGTGCGCATTATTTGGCTTTGCCGTCGAAAGAAAGCGTGTATGTGCGCGAGATGCTGGCGGATTTCGGTATTTTGCAGTCAGACGGCAGCTTTAGGGAAACAGATTTGGTCTATGCGCCCGAATCGCGCCTCTTATATCAGGATAAATGGGTGGAACATTTATTGCCGAAAGAAGATGCGGATTCCAAACGGTTTTTTGATTTGATAGGCCGTCTGAAACAGGCTTACGGCGATGACGGTAAGAAAATTTTTGCCATTCCGATTGCGCTGTCATCGATAGATGAAACATGGCGAAAGCTCGATCATCTGACGTTTCAACAATGGCTTGATCAGGAAGGTTACCACTCGCCCGAGCTTTTATGGTATCTCGATTATTGTTGCCGCGACGATTACGGACAGGGCATAGCGCAAGTATCCGCCTTTGCCGGACTGCATTATTTTGCCGCCCGCAACAATGCAGAAACCGTCCTCACTTGGCCCGAAGGTTTGGCACATCTTTCTGAAAACCTGCGCCGTCATGCCGGTTTGCAGGAAGGCTGGCAATGGCCGTCTGAAAACAGTATCCGTTTGGAGAAGCCTGCTTCAATTAATGCTTCAGCCGTCAAAATCAAACCGCTTTCAGACGGCCGGATTGAAGTGTGGTTGCGTGATAATGCAAAAGGGGAAACCGTTGCCGTCACTGCGCAACACGTTATCTCCGCCATGCCGCTGATGGTTGCCGCCCGCATTATTGAATCTCCTGAACAATTTGGTCTGGACATTCCCGAATACGCGCCATGGCTGGTTTCCAATTTTGAACTGCACAGTTTCCCGAAAGAAAAAAACAACAGCGAACTTGCGTGGGACAATGTGGTTTACGGCAGCCAAGGGCTGGGCTACGTTGTTGCGACCAACCAGTTTATCCGGGTTGCCCGTCCTGAACGCACGATTTTTACCGCCTACGCCGCGCTCAATCACGATACGCCACAAGCCGTCCGCCGCCAGCTGCTTGAAGCAAGCGACGAAGAGCTGCTCCAGCTTGCCGCCCAAGATTTGCTTACCGCTTACGGCGAAGGCTTTTGGCGGCACGTTTCCCATGTTGACATTACCGTGCGCGGGCATGGCATGAGCGTGCCGAAACCCGGCTATTTAAGCGATGAGGCTTTATTAAAAATCAGAAATCGAAATACCGGATTGTTGTTTGCACACAGTGACTTAAGCAGCTATTCGGTCTTTGAAGAGGCTTTGTATTGGGGTGTGGAAGCGGCACGGAAAGTGTTGGCTTAATTGATATAAAAAGGCCGTCTGAAATCATATTCAGACGGCCTTTTTTTAACCTTATAACCTGATTAGGCTTTTGGTTTCAAAGCGGCAGCTTCGCGAGCCAGACGGGTAATGGTATCCCAGTCTTTGTTTTTGATGGCTTCTTTCGGAGTCAGCCATGAGCCGCCTACGCACAAGACATTAGGCAGCGCTAAGTACTCGGGTGCAGTTGCCAGGCTGATACCGCCGGTTGGGCAGAAGCGAACATCGGCGTACGGGCCGTAGAGGGCTTTGAGCATGGCTTTGCCGCCAACGACTTCGGCAGGGAAGAGTTTGAGGGTATCGATGCCGTGTTCCAAAGCCAGTTGGACTTCGCCCGGAGTGGCAACGCCGGGAATCAGGGGGATGCCGCTGTTGTGGCTGGCTTTGGCGAGGGATTCGTGCAAACCCGGGCTGATGGCGAAAACCGCACCTGCGTCTTCAACAGCTTTGAGCTGTTCGGGATTGGTAACCGTACCTGCGCCGACGATGGCGTTGGGCACTTCTTTGGCAATCAGGCGGATGGCGTCGAGGCCGACAGGGGTGCGCAGGGTGATTTCGAGGGTGGGAATGCCGCCTTCGACAAGGGCGTGGGACAAATCGACGGCGGTGCTTAAGTCGTCAATTGCCATCACAGGCACAACTGCGCCGGCGGTCAGGATTTCGCGTGGGGTCAGTTTGGACATTTCAGTTCTCCAAGTGGGATAGGGGCATTTTTGTTGAGGTCAAACGGGAAGGGGCTAAGTTTTCAGACGGCCTTTTTGTAAAATGGGAGACGTTGCTTATTCGCGGGCAAAGCCCACGCTGCGTCTGATTCGTTTAAACAGCTTTTATAATTTTTCAGACGACCTTCTATTCACGAAGGCCATCTGAAACGGACATCAGGCAAATTCGCCACCGAAGCTCATGGCACCGGTTTCTGCGCTGCTGGTCATGCTGCGGAAGTTGGCGAAGAGTTCGCGGCCGCAGCCTTGTTGGTTCGCGCTCAAGTCGATGTGTTCGACTTCGCGGGCGTTCCATTCGGCTTCATCAATCAGGACGTTGAGTTCGCCGGTAACGGAGTCGAAGCGGATCAGGTCGCCAGTACGGATTTTGGCGATGTTACCACCCATCAGGGCTTCGGGTGTCATGTGGATGGACGCAGGCACTTTGCCGGATGCGCCGGACATACGGCCGTCAGTCAGCAGCGCCACTTTGAAGCCGCGGTCTTGCAGGATACCCAAAGGCGGGGTCAGTTTGTGCAGCTCGGGCATACCGTTGGCGCGCGGGCCTTGGTAGCGGACGACGCACACAAAATCGCGTTCCAACTCGCCGCGTTCAAATGCAGCCAATACTTCGCGTTGGTCGTTGAACACGATGGCAGGCGCTTCGATAATGCGGCAGCCTTCGCGCACGGCAGATACTTTAATCACGCCGCGACCGATGTTGCCTTTCATCAGGCGTAGACCGCCGTCTGGGGAGAACGGGTTGTCGGCTTTGCGCAGGATGTCGTCGTTGCCGCTGGTTTCAGGGGCTTCGCGCCATTCGAGTTTGCCGTCAATGAGGAAAGGCTCTTTGGTGTAGTGGCGCATACCGTGTCCGACGACGGTATCGACATCGTCGTGCAACAAGCCTGCGTCCAACAATTCGCGGATAACGAAAGGCAGACCGCCTGCTGCGGTAAAGTGGTTCACGTCGGCTTTGCCGTTTGGATACACGCGGATCAGCAATGGGATGATGGAAGAAATTTCGTCGAAGTCGTCCCAGTTCAAAATCACGCCTGCCGCACGTGCCATGGCAACGAGGTGCATGGTGTGGTTGGTTGAGCCGCCGGTTGCCATCAGGCCAATCAGGGCGTTGATGAAGGATTTTTCGGTCAACATTTCGCCCAATGGTTTGATGGTGCCGTTTTTGATGCCGCGTGCGAGGTGTCCGGCTGCGTAGCGGGTCAGGGCCTCGCGCAGGTCGGTATAAGGGTGGACGAAGGCGGCTGCAGGCAGGTGCACGCCCATCATTTCCATCATCATTTGGTTGGAGTTGGCGGTACCGTAGAAGGTACAAGTACCCGGGCTGTGGTAAGAACCCATTTCGCTTTCAAGCAAGGCATCGCGGCCGACTTTGCCTTCGGCGAAAAGCTGGCGGGTACGGGCTTTTTCTTTATTACCGATACCGCTGGACATCGGGCCTGCCGGAACGAAGATGCCCGGAATATGGCCGAAAGACAAAGCGCCAATCATCAGGCCGGGAACAATTTTGTCGCATACGCCCATAAACAGGCTGCCGTCAAACATTTGATGCGACAGACCGATGGCGGTACTCATGGCAATCACGTCGCGGGAAAACAGCGACAATTCCATGCCGGCGTAGCCTTGGGTGATGCCGTCGCACATGGCGGGTGTACCGCCGGCGACTTGGGCGGTCGCGCCGTTTTTCTGTGCTTCGTCTTTGATTTGGTCAGGGAAGTCTTTAAACGGCTGGTGTGCGGAAACCATGTCGTTGTAGGCAGTGATGATGCCTAAGTTGGGGACGGTTTCCTGAAGCATTTCGATTTTGATGCTCTTAGGCATGGAGGCATAGCCGTGTGCCAAGTTGCTGCAGCCGAGTTGGTTGCGCTCTAAGCGTCCCATCTGTTTGGCGCTGCGGATTTTCGCCAGATACTTTTCACGCGTCGGGCGGCTGCGCTCGATAATGCGCTCGGTAATTTCGGCGAGTTTCGGGTGAATAGGAGTGGGGTTCATGTGCGGTCTCCTGGCTAAACGATATGATAGGGATTTTGTTTGCGCGTTTCTGATTTTTGTATTGGGCATGTTTCAGACGGCCTTGAGCTGTGGGAATAAATAATGAGTGCCGTCTGAAATGTTGAAGATTTCTCTTCGAAGTGTTTGCGTATTATAGTACAAATTCTGTAATTTTGTTACAAAATAATTTACTAAGTGGAAGAAATTTGATTTAAATCGAGGTATGGTCAATTCGTAAAATGGCAGGCTGCAAAAGTCATCAAACTTTTATGTTAAATCAAACAATTTGTAAAAATGAGAATAGACAAAATGTGTAGCCATGTGTAGTATTACTACTCATTAGCCCGCTTGTTTGAAATTTTGGTGCAGGCGATTGGTTTTTTACTGCTTATTGCTTAAAGGCTTTTGATTCTAATCGATTTTTATAGATGACGACAGTCCAAAAGTTTTGAAGCAAGCTTCCTCAATGAGAGATGAAACAATGAGTACACAGACAAATTTTGATTTGGTGTTGTTTGGCGCGACCGGCGATTTGGCAATGCGTAAACTTTTGCCTTGCCTGTATCAGGCGCATGTAGCCGGTTTGCTTCATCCCGAGGGTCGTATTTTGGGCGTAAGCCGCAGCGAATTGGATACCGCCGGCTTTTTGGCTAAAGTGGAAACGAATTCTAAAATTCATGTCAAACAAAACTTCTCAGATGAAGCGTGGGCATCGTTTATCCAACGTCTCGAGTATTTGAAAGTCGATGTGACAAAGAAAGACGACTTTATTGCTTTGGGCGACTTGGTAAAAGCACGCAAGAATACTGAAAATGTCGTGATCTACCTCTCAACTGCGCCGAAATTCTTTGCGCAAGCCTGTGAAAACCTTGCCGAAATCGGTTTGAATGCCGATAACGTGCGCGTGGTTCTTGAAAAACCGCTGGGTACAGACCTGGCCTCTTCCCAGCAAATCAATACAGATGTGGCCCGTTATTTCAAAGAAGAGCAAATCTACCGTATCGACCATTATTTGGGTAAAGAAAGCCTGCAAAACCTGCTGGCCTTGCGTTTTGCCAATGTGATGTTCGAGCCTTTGTGGAACAATAAATATATTGAAAGCGTACAGCTGACCATCGCCGAGCAGTTGGGTGTGGAAGAGCGCGGCGAGTTTTACGACATTACCGGCGCGTTGCGCGATATGGTACAAAACCACTTGATGCAAATGCTTTGTATGACTGCGATGGAAGCACCGGCGAGCTTGGATGCGGATGCCGTACGCGACGAGAAAGTGAAAGTCATCAAATCGCTGAAACCGCTGACCATCGAATCCGTCAACGAAAATGTTATTCGCGGCCAATATGTTGCAGCAAACGGCATGAACGGCTATCTGGAAGAAGTCGATGTACCGAAAGACAGTTTCACTGAAACCTATGTCGCCATCAAAGCCGAAATTGAAAACGAGCGTTGGAAAGGCGTACCTTTTTACTTGCGTACCGGCAAACGTATGGCAGGCAAAGTAGCGGAAATTGTGTTGAACTTCCGTCCACTGCAAAACCATATTTTCGACAACAGCCAACCTGCGCCGAATCGTTTGGTTATTGAACTACAACCGACCGAATCCGTCCGCCTTTACACTCAAGTGAAAACCCCAGGTGCAGGTAACAAAGTCGAAGTGACACCGATTGGCGTGGATTTGGGCACAGCCGTCGAGGGCCGCCGCGCAGAGGCTTATGAGCGTCTGCTGCTGGACGTGATTAACGGCAAACTCGCTTTGTTCAACCGCCGTGACGAACTCGAAGCCGCTTGGGAATATGTGATGCCGATTTTGGAAAACTGGGCGAACAATACAACGCCTCCACATGCTTACGAAGCCCATTCTTGGGGTCCTGAAGCTGCGCGCGCGCTGTTGGCCCGTGACGGCAACAAGTGGCACGAAGAGCAATAATATTTCTTTCAGACGGCCTTGTTTTCCAACAAAAGGCCGTCTGAAACCATGAAAGGACGAAACATGTTTGTTTGGCACGAACAAGAAAACGCTGCAACTGCCGCGCAAGCTTTGGCCGATGCCGTTGCCGCCGCACTGCAAACCGCATTGAATGAGAAAGGCCATGCGGTTTTGGCCGTTTCCGGCGGTCGTTCGCCGATTGCGTTTTTCGAGGCTTTGTCGCAAAAAGATTTAAATTGGCAAAACATCGGCATTACTTTGGTGGACGAGCGTATTGTCCCGACCACGCATGCCGACAGCAATACAGGCTTGGTACGCGAATATCTGCTCAAAAATAACGCGGCCGTTGCCACATGGATTCCGGTTGTTGAAGATGGAAAATCTGAAACTGAATTACAACCTGAAGTTGTCGTTGCTTACGCATTGAAACATTACAAACAACCTGACGTGCTGGTATTGGGCATGGGTTCAGACGGACATACGGCGTCGTTGTTCCCTCAAGCGCCTCAATTACAGGCTGCAATCAATGAAGCCGATGACCCGACATTGATTCATACCACGCCGGTTACCGCGCCGCATGAGCGCGTGAGCATGACTTTGGGTGCGATTGCCAAAACGCCGAATGTGTTTTTGGCTATTCAAGGCGCAGAGAAAAAAGCAGTATTTGATAAAGCTGCCGCAAGGGCCGATACCGAATATCCGACCAGCCTGATTCTCAATCATCAAGGAATTAACTGCCATGTCTACTATGCACACTGAAGCTTATCCCCGCCTGGTCGCCGATATTGGCGGTACGAATGCCCGTTTTGCGCTTGAAACTGCCCCACAAGTAATTGAGAAGGCTGAAGTTCTACCATGCAAAGATTACGATACCGTCGTTGATGCCGCCAAAACTTATTTGGAACGCGCAGGCAGCCCGAAAGTTTTGCACGCCGCCTTTGCGATTGCCAATCCGATTTTGGGCGACTGGGTGCAAATGACCAACCACCATTGGGCGTTTTCCATCGAGACCACCCGTCAGGCTTTGGGTTTGGAAACGTTGATTCTGTTGAACGACTTTACCGCCCAAGCTTTGGCAGTGACCAAAACCGAAAAGAAAGACCTGGTACAAATCGGCGGGCAAAAGCCCATCGAATTTGCGCCTAAAGCCGTTATCGGCCCGGGTACAGGTTTGGGTGTCAGCGGTTTGGTGCACAGCGCTGCCGGTTGGGTGGCGTTGGCAGGCGAGGGCGGCCATACCAGCTTCCCGCCGTTTGACGATATGGAAGTATTGATTTGGCAATACGCTAAAAACAAATACGGTCATGTTTCCGCAGAGCGTTTCTTGAGCGGCGCAGGTTTGAGCCTGATTTACGAGGCATTGGCCAAGCGCGACAACATCAAACAATGCCGTCTGAAGCCTTCTGAAATCACCGATAAGGCATTGAGCGGAACATCGCCGATTTGCCGTCAGACTTTGGATATTTTCTGCGCCATGCTGGGTACGGTTGCTTCCAATTTGGCTTTGTCATTGGGTGCGCGCGGCGGCGTGTATTTGTGCGGTGGCATTATCCCGCGCGTGTTGGATTACTTTAAAACGTCTCCATTCCGCAGCCGCTTTGAAAACAAAGGCCGCTTTGAAGCTTATCTTGCCGCCATTCCCGTGTATGTCGTATTGAGCGAGTTTCCGGGCATCGTCGGCGCGGCGGTGGCATTAGACAATCATTTAAATAACGTTTAGACACACAAACGGCGGTGCAGGGCAGGGTGCAAAAATGTGCCTTGTCCTGAACGTCAAAGAATCAAAGGGTAGAGTATATGTTAAGCAAAATCAGCGAATCATTGTCCAATCTCTCCGGCGCGGAACGCAAAGTTGCCGAATCTGCGCTGGCCGAGCCGAAATGGTTCGTTCATGCCGCTGTGGCGGAAATCGCCGAGCGTGCGTCCGTCAGTCAGCCGACAGTAATCCGTTTCTGCCGCAGCCTGGGTTACAAAGGCTTGCCTGAGTTCAAACTTGCTTTGTCTGCCAGCATCGGCCACGAAGGCATGCCTTACGTTCATGAAGAATTAAACGCTGATGACAACATGAGCAGCGTGGTCGAAAAAGTATTGGGCAATGCCGCAGCCTCCCTCTTGGGCGAGCGCCGCTTCCTGAAAGAGTCCGAGCTGGAAAACGCGATTGCCATTTTGATGCACGCGCGACGCGTTGAGTTTTATGGTGTCGGCAACTCCGGCATCGTTGCCCAAGATGCGCAGCACAAATTTTTCCGCTTCGGTATGTCTACCGTTGCCTATGTCGATACGCATACCCAGTTGATGGCGGCTTCCGTATTGACCGAGCAAGATGTGTTGGTGGCGATTTCCAATACCGGCTCATCTATCGAATTGTTGGATGCGGCCAGTATTGCCAAAGAAAACGGCGCAGCCGTTATCGCGCTGACCCGCAATGATTCGCCGTTGGCTCAAATGGCCGACTGCGTATTGAGCATTGCCACTCAGGAAAATGCAGAGCTTTATACGCCTATGGTGTCCCGTCTTCTGCAGTTGGCCGTTATCGACATTCTTGCCATCGGCTTGGCCTTGCGCTTGGGCGACACTGCCAGCACGCAACTGCAAAAAAGTAAAAAAAGCATACATAACAAACACATCGAATACGATAAAGATTGATTCTTCACTGATATATTCAGACGGCCTTAACCCACATCAAGGCTGTCTGAACCCTCAAAAAACGGAAACCCCCCGTTCCCGTTTCAGACGACCTCACGGCCGTTTTCTCAACAAAACTGTCCACTATCCAGGAGAGCATCCGATGAAACACCTTCACGATTTACCAGCTTGGTCAAAATTATGGATACATTTTGACGAAACCAAAGAACAACACATGCGTGAAATGTTCGAGCAAGATCCCGAACGTGCCGAGCGCTACTGGCTGCAGGTTGGCGGCCTGACTTTGGATTATTCTAAAAACCGTATCAACGACGAAACCATGTCGCTTTTGTTCGAGTTGGCGCGTGAAGCAGGCGTGCCGGAGCGGATGCAGCAAATGTTCCGCGGCGAAAAAATCAATACGACAGAAAACCGCGCCGTACTCCACGTTGCCCTGCGCAACCGCACCAATGCCCCCATCGTCGTGGATGGCGAGGATGTGATGCCTAAAGTCAACCATGTCCTGCAACGCATGGGCGAGTTCGCGCATGAAGTCCGCAGCGGCAGCTGGTTGGGCTATACCAATCAAGTGATTACCGACGTTGTTAATATCGGTATCGGCGGCTCCGACCTCGGCCCTCTGATGATGTGTACCGCGCTCAAGCCTTTCGGTCATCCGCGCCTGAATATGCACTTCGTCTCCAATGTAGATGGCTCCCAACTGCGCGACGTATTGTCTAAAGTCCACCCAGAAACCACGCTGTTCATCATTGCTTCCAAAACCTTTACCACCCAAGAAACACTGACCAACGCCCTGACCGCGCGTAAATGGTTCTTGGATCATGCAGGCGATGAAAGCGCCGTAGCCAAACACTTCGTTGCCGTATCGACCAACCAAAAAGCCGTTGCCGAATTTGGTATCGATACCGCCAATATGTTTGAATTCTGGGATTGGGTCGGCGGACGATACAGCCTCTGGTCGGCCATCGGCCTGCCGATTATGCTGTATCTCGGTGAAGAAAACTTCATCGAAATGCTCAACGGCGCGCACCTGATGGACCAACACTTCATCAACACGCCGCTGGAGCGCAACCTGCCGGTTATCCTTGCCCTTATCGGCGTTTGGTACATCAACTACTACGGCGGCGGCAGCCATGTTATCGCGCCTTACGACCAACATCTTCACCGCCTGCCTAAATTCATTCAGCAGCTCGATATGGAGAGCAACGGCAAACAAGTTACCCTTGACGGGAAACCGGTCGGTTACGAAACTTCCCCGATTATTTGGGGCGAAACCGGTATCAACGGCCAGCACGCATTCTTCCAACTGCTGCACCAAGGTACGCACATCACACCGATTGACCTCATCGCCTCTCTTGAAAA
This sequence comes from Neisseria sp. HMSC061H08, assembly GCF_001836795.1. Lineage (NCBI taxonomy): Bacteria > Pseudomonadati > Pseudomonadota > Betaproteobacteria > Neisseriales > Neisseriaceae > Neisseria > Neisseria sp. HMSC061H08. The sequence goes on from NZ_KV830575.1 coordinate 119,961, forward strand.
ACGCAGCAATTTGCAAGGCCATCACGAAATCCTGTTGGCTAACGTCTTTGCCCAAGCCGAAGCTTTTATGCGCGGCAAAACGCCTGACGAAGTCCGCGCCGAGCTTCAAGCCCAAGGCATGGAAGCAGAGCGTATCGAAGAGCTGGTTCCGCACAAAACCTTCTCCGGCAACCGTCCGACCAACCTTATCCTCATGGACAAAATCAACCCGCGCAATATGGGCAGCCTGATTGCCATGTACGAACATAAAACCTTCGTACAAGGCATTATTTGGGGCATCAACAGCTTTGACCAATGGGGCGTAGAGCTCGGCAAACAACTGGCCAAAACCATTCTTGCCGAATTGACCGGCGAGACCGAAGTGCAAAAACACGACAGTTCCACTACACGCCTGATTAATCTTTATTTGAACGCCAACAAATAAAGCATTTATTTAAAACAAAAGGCCGTCTGAAACTTTCAGACGGCCTTTTGTTTTATTCCGGATCATCCGTAAATGCATTATCCCGAAATATCGGTACAAATGTGAAAAGATACAGTACGAATACGGCGGCGGTCAGAATCGCGGGGACGGTAATGAAGAATATCGGGTTCACGTTCATCAAGAAAGCACGCGAGATAGCAGCCATAAAGAGCAGGGGAACGGCAATGCGGCAGATTTTGGGGTAGTCGAGTTTGGTAAAACCGCTGTGCCATAATCCGGCGGTCAGCCACACCATCATCACGCCGCCCATCATGCCGCCGAGGGTAATCAGGTGTAATGGAGCGGAGGAGGGCAGATTTTGCAGTTTCGCCGCGCCTGTCCACAGATAGCCTGCGGCAGCAAAGAGTTGGAGCAGGTAATAGGTGCGGACGTAGTGTTTGCGCAGGAGTTCGTGATGGTAAAGTTCACGCAGTTTGGCAAGCAGGATGAAGCCGACGGCAAGCGCGGTAAAACCGGCGGTTTGCGCGGGCAGCCAAAGTTCGGCGGCGGCGTGCAGCAGCAGGAAAGTAATAGCGATGTTTTTATAAACGATATTTGGAATAAAAACAGGGTCTTTCAGGCGGCATTCTTTCAGGGCTTCCGCACCCAAGAGGACGCTGACGCGGACGGATACGAACATGACTGCCGCCATGTTCAGATGCACTTGCGCACGCAGCAGGTTTAAATCGCCAGTCGCGGCATAGGCCGTCTGAAAAACGGTAAACGCGGCAAGCAGCATTAAGAGGGCGAAGTTGTCGGTGTTGCGGTCGAGCCAAATCAGCCAGGCGCAAAACAGCAGCAATACCAGCCAATAGGCGGCGACGAAAAACGAAGCGGTTTGCGGCGAAAAGGGCAGTATGGTGGATGCGGCGAGCAACAATGCCGCCATCAAAGTAGCGACAGGTTTCAGACGGCCTTGATAGCCCGTCCATTCAAGCATAGCGGCAGTCAGAAAACCGCCGTATGCCGCAGGCAGCATGAGTTCTAAGAAGATTGGGCGGTGCAAAATGACGGCACGAGGGCTGATGAAAAACACCAACGCGCCGAGTATGGCAAGTGCCGCCGCGCCGATGAAAAATGGCCGCATGGGGTGGGTGAAAAATTTATTCATCGCTTGGCTTGATTCTGCATTGAAGATGCTTTCGGATTGCTTAATTGGCTCTGGGGAGTTTTAAGCCTGTGTACGTAATGTAATTAGGGTTTACTTACTCTAAAATATAATTAAATTTTTTTTCGAATCCATAATCCTCATCTTGTTTCTTAACTCTTTCTAGAACCTTTACTATTTCAATAAATATATTTTCTAATTGATTTTTTGAGAACATAGCATCTTTCCATACCAAAGTAATCGGTCGTTCTACATTTGTGCTTAATAAATCCCACAGAGCATCAAGATTGTTCCCATAATAATCTTGTATAGAAAATATTTTTGAAATTTGATTATGAAAATCTTGTTCCGTATAAATTTTACTACCGATAATCTCTAATTGCATAAGTTATACTCATATTTCCAAGTTCCAATTTGTATTGCAGAGATATAATGATCAGTTGTTATATATAGCAATCCATTATGGATTTATTGGGCGGACAGATTCGTACCTTTCACCGAAGAGGCAAGCCTGCGGCTTGCTTGCCCTTTCCCTAACCCTCTCCCCGTGGGAGAGGGTTAGGGAGAGGGCAACGAACCGCAAGGTTTGTCAGATACTCAAATGCCCGTATCATTCATATTATTGATATTATTGTTTGAATTGTATTATTTTCAATAATAATAAATAATCCTAAACCAATATAAATAACAGCCATTATCCAACGACTAAACTTCTCTACAATTTCACCAACACCTGAAATATTAGCCAATCTTTGTGCTGTATATACTAAAACAAAAATCAATATTAAAAATACAAGAAGAGTAACTAATAAGTCGACAAGATCTAAAGTCACAAAGTAAGGAACAAAAAGTCCAATATTATCTGCACCACAACTAGCAACTGTAACCAAAGCAACAATACCGACTAATTTTGACAACCCTTTTTCATCCAATTCTTTTTTAGCTCTTTTTTCGCCCTCACAATCGTCGTAAATAGCAACTTTAATACCTAAGTAAATCGGTATTAAACCTAATAAACCCAACACCCATTTTTCCGGAACATAATTCAAAACAAAAGCTAGAAATAAACTAACTAATATTAAAATTGCAGAACCTAAATATTGTCCGATATAAATATCTCGATATTCTTTTCTAGTATTTGCTCTAGCAAAAAATATTAATAGTATTACCAACAAATCTACTGCTGTAGCAATATATAAAACAGCAGCAGTAATCACAGTCGAAAACATAAAGCACCTCATAATGAATCCCCTGCCCCCTTGGCACCACGGCTTTTTCAAAAACCGAATCGCGTTCGGATAACAGATTCGTATCTTTCGCTAAAGAGTCAAGCCTGCGGCTTGCTTACCCTCTCCCTAGCCCTCTCCCACGGGGAGAAGGAATTGGGCTGTCGAGCCTGAACATTTTCAGGTTTCCCTGACATCTGATTTTCAATTCTACGTTCTTTGATTTTCAGCAACCTGATCCCCTTTCCCCGTGGGAGAGGGTTAGTGAGAGGGCAACGAACCGCAAGGTTTGTCAGAAATTTAAATTCCTATCACTCATAATAATGAATCCCCTGAAACTCTCTTGCCACCACGGCTTCTTCAAAAGCCGAATCGCGTTCGGACAGCGGCGTAGGCAGGGTAATCACGTTTTGCACGTTCATGCCCTTAGTGGAAAGCAGCATGATTTCATGGCTCAGGCGTGCGGCTTCGAAGCGGTCGTGCGTTACCAGCATACACGCCATGCCCTGCCGCTCGATTTTTTCCACCAGCATGGCGACCAAAATATCGCGCAAATCGCGGTCCAAACCGACGAACGGCTCGTCCAGCAAGGCAAGGTCGCAGCCGCACAGCAGCAGGCGCAAAAATGCTACCCGTTTCGCCATGCCGCCGGACAATTCGGTCGGATATTTGTTCAAATCGCCCGCAGTCAGCCCGACTTTCGCCGCCAGCGCGATGATTTCGCCTTCATCGGGTTTGTCCATAAAAATAGCGATATTCTGCATCGCGGTCAAGTTTCCCGGCAGGCGGTTTTCCTGAAACAGAAAACCCGTTTTGCGGAAAGTATTGCGTATCGTGCCCGATTTTGGCGTTTCCAAGCCCGCAATCAGCCGCAAAACCGTCGTCTTGCCGCAGCCGCTCGGCCCGAACAAGGCTTTCACTTCACCATGTTGCAAGTTCAAACTGAAATCGCGCACGATGGGGTCGCGGAGAATTTCAAAACGCACGTTTTCAAGACAGAGCATCATCTTCTCCACGGCATAAACAAAATTTCCAAAGGCTTGGTAATTAGGTATTCAAACAGCGATACAAACACGATAACCAACACCACATAAGCCATCACCGTCGAAGTCTCCAGCATCGCCCTCGCGTCCGCAATCCGCGCGCCCACGCCTTCGCTCGCGCCCAAGAGTTCCGCCATAATCACCACCTTCACCCCCATCGCCACCGCCACGCCGATGCTGGAAATCACATAGCCCGTCAGATGAGGGATATACAGATAACGGATTTTTTTCAGACGGCCTAATTTATAAGCGTCAAACAATTCCTCATGCTGCTTGTTCACGCTCGCCATCCCGACCGCCGCACTCGCAAACGTCAGCGGCGCAACCAACACAATGATGGTAAACAACACGCTCGGATTGCCGAAACCGAACCAAAACAGAGCCATCACCACCCAAATAATCGGCGGCATCGCCAACAAAACCGTAATCACAGGCTTGAGCAACGCCATCGCTGTCTTAAAACTGCCCGCCACCAGCCCCGCCGCCAATCCCGCCGCCAGCGCAACCGAAATGCCCACCACCGACCGCCACAGCGAAATCCCGATTTCGTTTTCCTGAAAATGTTTCAATAAATCCAAAGACTTTTGAAACACCTCCACCGGCGCAGGCAGCATAAACTCGCCGAACACGGCACTGCCCCACGCCCACAACGCCACCACCACCATCGCCACGCCCAGACCGGCAAAGCCGCTCCAAAGGTAGTCGATGATGTAAAACACCGCAGGCTGCGGTTTGCGGATTTTGTCGGTCTTAATCATGGTTTGAGTATTGGTTTGTATTTTGAAATCAGCAGGTTGGGTATGTGGATGCTTTAATCCAATTTTCAGATTATTAGTGTTATTTTCAGGTAGTCAACAGTAACTACGGTGTACTGCAAATTGTATTAAGTTTTGCAATGGCGTTATAGTTATGGAAACGTGCATAAACACTGCATTTGTTGCTGTCTTTCAAATTAAATAAAGAGTCATACCAATAAGCAATTAATGCACGTCTGACCCCATCTTTTTTTAAAAAATCTAGCGCGATATCAAAGGTACCATTTAAAAAAATGGAAACCGCTCTCGGTAAAACTGTTTTGTAATAACTCTTTTCAATATATCCATGTTGTTCAATCCAAGAAATTGTTCCTGGAAAATCTAAAATTAATTTATCTAACAATATCATATGGGTGCTTTGTGTATTCTTTCTATTTAAGGTACTAAAAGCTACCTCATGAGACCCGATATTCAACGTAAAATATCTGCCGCCATTTGTTGACGGGAAAAGTGAAAATGTCCATACCCCTTGGTATTCCAACCAGTGTGCCAATCCGGACAATATGAATAAATTCTTTAGATAAGAACATAAATATTCATCTTGAAACATCCTATCTACTTTGGGTTTGTGAATAATCAGGTTTTCATCCAAATCATTCAAAGCATCAGATGCTTCTTTAACGCTTAAATAAAAAAGTTCCTTTTGGTTAGCCTGATTTGTATTTAGACAGCTTCTAAATCGATAATGCAAATAATGTTCTACTTTCCGCCAATTATTTACTTGTCTAAAATCTGCCAGTTCCCATTTTCCTAATTTTTTATAAGGTTCAGTTTGGTTGATTTCTTTAATACGCTTAATCGGTGGATAATTACTACCTCCAATTTTTACACTATCACAATTTTTAGAAGTCAAAATATAGACATATCCTATAGATTTAGTATCAAACATAATTTAAAGTACGCTTCTTCAAAATATATTTATTTTACATTCATAATAGCAAATTGGGTTATGACCAAAAATCTTATTATATCCGTTTGATGTTGTTAGTTTTGAAGCACCAAACTTTGGTGGGCGGGGATGCCCACCCTGAGGTTTTTAAGCCAAGAAGAACCCGTTATCCGGCAGCTTGCCGCCCAAGAGTTTCGGGTTGAACTGCATCAGAATTTCGTAAAACTTCAAAATCTCGTTCTTCACTTCGCTGCCTTTGGTTACCGTCAGCCGCGCACCGTCTAAGCCCATGACCAGGGCGGGTTCGGGGGCGGGGAGGTAGTTTTTGCCAATTTTCGCCGCGCTTTGGCGGTTGGCGAGTATCCAGTTGAGCGCGTTTTTCAAATCCTGATGGAAGAGGTCGAACTGTGCTTTGTGTGCGTGGAAATATTCTTCGTTGGCGATGATGCCCGCCATCGGAATCAGCTGTTTGGTGTCAAAAGCCTGCCCCCATGCTTTCACTAAGTCAAAGCCGCGCATGACGTTCACGCCCATGGTTTTGCCTTTGAGCATACTCGCGCTCGCCATCGGTTCGGGCAGGATGGCGGCGTGGTAGTCCTTGCTCAAAAATAGTCCGACTGCTTCGGGCGGCGTGGCGGTGTAAGTGATGCCGACTTTGTGTGCGTCGATTTTCAGTTTTTTCAACAAGGCTTGCAGCACGATGTCGGGCATGTCGTTTTTAAACGGCACGAGGATTTTTTTACCGATCAAATCCTGCGGCGAGGTAATCGCGCTGCCTTTGCACATTAGCTGCGTGATGCCGTTGGTCAAAATATTGACCATGCCGACTTTCTGCCCTTGGTTGCGCAGGTTCACGCCGACATTGCTCGGACTCATCATGACTTTAAATTGTCCGCTTGCTACGCCTGCACGCAGTTGATCGGGCGATCGCCAGATTTTCAGCGATACATCTGCCTGTTTCGCCAGCTTGCCTTGCAACGCCGCTACGGCAATGGTAACGCTGGGCATTGCCGGTGCGCCGTACACGGTAAACTGCTCTTTCCCCGCCGCCAACAGCGAAGGCGAAACGCCTGCGGCTGCCAGCGCGGCGGTCATTTTTAAGAAATCACGTCTTTTTAGTTCCATTTTTATCTCCTAATTCTTAATAAGCCAGTGTAGGCATTCTTTCAGACGGCCTGATTTTAAAAAGCCGCATGCAAACTCAACCAATATGTCCTGCCCGGTGCATACACCACGCTGGGCGACAGGGCGAGGACGTGGTCGCCGCTGATGTATTCGGCGTATTTTTTGTTGAACACGTTGTTCACGCCCAAGCGCAAGCCGTATTTGTCTTTAATGTTTACGCCTGCGTAAAGGTCGGCAACGGTAAAGCCTTTGGCGGCTTCGCGTTTGTCTATACCCAGACCGCTTGCCGCGTCAAAATCGCCGCGCGTTTGTTTTGCGACAAAGCGTGTTGCTGCGCCGATGTTGTAGCTGCCGTGGGCAAAGTAGTTTTTGTAGTCGGCTTGGACGGCGGCTTCAAACGGAAGGATTTGATAGAGCGGCCTGCCGTCGGTTTCATTGTGTCCGTAGTTGTAGGTAGCTTTGATGCCTGCCGCCCAATGCGGATTGAAGTTGTAACGCGCGTAGGCCTGCGCGGTAAACAATCGTGCGTCCACGTTGCGTGTGATGATGCCACCGCCTTTGGAAGCAGTGCCGCTTTGTCCGCGTGCGCGGTCAAAAATAATCAGGTCTTTGACTTTGTCCGCCACAAGCGTACCGCCCACGTTCCAGCCTGCGCCTGCCAACGAGTTCATGTAGCCGTTGTAGTAGTCGTTGCGGCTGTCGGCGGTAAGCTTGATGCGGTTGTGTTTTTCGGTTTTCAGCAGGGGGTTGCCTGCGATGGCGGCGGCTGGATTTTGGTTCATCAGCGCGCCGTTCATGCGGTTTTGCACGATGGCGGCAAGCGAGTTGAAGCGTTCAGTGTTGTCGCCGATGCGTTCTAAGTGAGCAAGGGAAACGCTGTATTTTTGCGTTTCAGACGGCGTGAAATCGTATTTGAGTTCGCCGGAGAAGGCATGACGGCGCACTTTGCCGTTGAAGTCGTAGCCGTAATGGGTTTTCCAGATTTGTTGCGATGAAGCGAAGGCGAGATTGCGGTTCATCGGATGGGCGGGTTGCGCCGTATTTTTGCGTACGTCCGCTTCGTTGGTTTCGTAGCTTAAGCCCAAGCCTAGTTTGTGTTGGTCGTCAAACTTGTAAGACAGGGTATCGGCAATGCGCCAGCGGTCGAGGTGTACATCGGCGAAACGGTAGCCGTTGAGGAAATCGCGCATGGGAGTGTGGGTGTTGCGCTCGCCGTTTTGGCTGTCGTTGCGGTAGCTGACGGCGGCGGTATTGTGGAATTTGCCGAAGTCTGCATCGTGTTTGAGCGAGAAGTCGTACACTTTGCGGTCAAGCTCTACGAATACTTGCTGCGGTGTGTTGTTTTGGCGCAGGGAGTAATTGTCGGCGCGGCGTTTGAGTTTGATGACGCCTGCTTCCGCGCTGACCGTATTGCTCAAATCGGCATTGCCCCAACGCGCGTTGAGTTTGGCGATGTGGCGCTCGGTGTCCAATGCGTCGTTGACGAATTGCGGCTGGCGGTCGTTATTGATGTCGTCGTGCAGATAAGTGAGGCGGTATTCCTGATTTTCAGACGGCACGAAACCGAGCACCAAAGCCTGATTGAAGCGGCTGTATTTCCAATCGGTCTGATTGCCATCGCCGTCTTTATAGCCGTTGGCTTTGGTGTGATTGAGGTTGGCCACGCCGTACACTTTTGCCCCGCGCGCTTGCGCGGTAACGGAATTGTAAAAGCTTTTGCCGTAAAAACCGCTGTTTGCTTTCAGCGGACGGAAGGCTTGGTCTATGTTTTCGGTAACAAAGTAATGATCGCTGCGGTCGGTGCGGTCGAATTGGTTTTCGGGGAAATAGCCTTGAGCAGCGGTCGGGGCAATCGGTTTGGGAGGGGAAAAGGTTTTGACAGGCTGGATTTCATCAGGGTCTGCCAAGGTTTTGGCAAAGCCGTTTGCGGTAGCAAAACTGCTCATTAACAGGTAAACCAAATGTTTTCGTTTCATCTTCATCTCCTGATAATCATTTTTATTCATTATGCTCTTGGAGAGAAACAAAGTAAAGAAACGATAAGGTATTTATTGTCGATAAATACCTAGCGCAAAATACAAATCGGCAAGGAGGAAAATTTTTAGAAGAGGGGAGCGGCGGCGCAGGTTGTATTTGCTCCGAAATCGGGTTTTATCTTCTATTAATATTTCAGGTTAATAAAGCAAAAGGCCGTCTGAAAACCCCTCTCTTTTCAGACGGCCTTTTGCTGGGTATAATAAATTTACGAATCATTATTATTTCTGTTTAAATATAGGAGAAACGCATGAGTACCCGTACCGAACACGACACTATGGGCAATGTCGAAGTCCCGTCCGAAGCCTATTGGGGCGCGCAGACCCAGCGCAGCCGCAACAATTTCAAAATCGGCGGCGAAACCCTGCCGCAGCCGCTGATTTATGCTTTGGCTCTGGTGAAAAAAGCCGCCGCCGCCACCAATGTTTCCCTTGGCAGGATTAAGCCTGAGCAGGCGGATTTGATTACGCAGGCGGCGGACGACGTGTTGAACGGCAAGCTCGACGGGCAGTTCCCATTGGTAGTGTGGCAGACCGGCTCCGGTACGCAGTCCAATATGAACATGAACGAAGTGCTGGCGAACCGCGCCAACGAAATCGCCGGTACGGGTTTGGCGGCATATCAGCCCGTCCATCCCAACGACCATGTGAACCACGCGCAATCGACCAATGACGCGTTCCCGACCGCCATCCACGTCGCCGCCGCGATTGAAATCAACCGCCACCTTATTCCGGCAGTAAAAGCCTTGCGCGATACATTGGACAAAAAAGCCAAAGAATTCGCTCCCATCGTCAAAATTGGCCGTACCCATTTGCAGGACGCGACGCCGTTGACTTTGGGACAAGAGTTTTCCGGATACGTTTCCCAGCTCGATCACGGTTTAGGCCGTCTGAACGATGCGCTTAAAGACTTGTATGAACTTGCTTTGGGCGGCACTGCGGTCGGCACGGGTTTGAACAGCCATCCCGAATACGCCGAAAAAGCCGCCTCCAAACTCGCCGAATTGTCTGGCTTGCCGTTTGTCAGCGCGCCGAACAAATTTGAAGCCTTGGGCGGACGCGATTCCGCCGTTGCCGCTTCGGGCGCATTAAAAACGCTGGCGGCAAGCCTGAACAAAATCGCCAACGACATCCGCTGGCTGGCAAGCGGCCCGCGCTGCGGTTTGGGTGAAATCAAAATCCCCGAAAACGAGCCGGGTTCGTCCATCATGCCAGGCAAAGTCAACCCGACCCAATGCGAGGCGATGACCATGGTGTGCTGCCAAGTGTTCGGCAACGACGTTACCATCGGCATGGCGGGCGCGTCGGGCAATTTCGAGCTGAACGTCTATATGCCCGTTATCGCTTACAACCTCTTGCAATCCATCCGCCTGCTGGGCGATGCGTGCAACAGCTTCAACGAAAACTGCGCCGTCGGCATCGAACCTGTACCGGAAAAAATCGACTATTTCCTGCACCATTCCCTGATGCTGGTTACTGCGTTAAACCGTAAAATCGGCTACGAAAACGCCGCCAAAGTCGCCAAAACCGCCTACAAAAACGACAAATCGTTGCGCGAAACCGCCATCGAATTGGGCTTGTTGACAGGCGAAGAGTTTGACGAATTGGTTGTTCCTGCCGATATGGTTCATCCGCGTTAAGCTTTAATAATGAAACATGCCGTCTGAAAATGTGTTCAGACGGCATGTTTTTATGCTTCGCTTGTCTTTTCTTCGAATAGGGCAAAAATCATTGGCAGCAGATTGATGCCCATTAGAAATATGATTGAGCTCAAAAATGTACGCCAGGCGTAATGCCACGCTTCCGTTCTGTCTGCTTGGTGAAGGAGCGATGCAGTATAGCGGTTGTGTAGGGTTTTTGCGGTGTCATTGTTTTCCAAATAATCCAACGAAAGTACCAATAATTTGCCCGTGTCTTTGTGTTGTAAGAATTTGGCATGTTCAACCCAGATGCCCGGCTTGGCGTGTTCGCATAAAGATTCAATGCCGACGCAAGAGGCTAAGCTGTTTTGGTTGTTTTGCAAAATCGACAGCTCGTTTTTTTCAGCCTGCATGGCTATGGGGGAGGTTTGATGAAGGTATGCGCTCATGCCGCTGCGCTCTATTGCTTGAAAATCATGGAGCTGGCTGAATCCGCCATTTTCCCAGGCGACGAATACGGCATAGCATCCGCAGCATAGGCAGATCATGATCAATTTTAAGACAATGTTTTTCATCCTTGCTCCTTTTGTATGAAGATGGCGGCAAAGTCAGGAGGCGTGTTTTCTCGTTTGAAGGTAAGTTTAGGTTTATCTGTTTTTATTGTGAGGTTGAGTGTAACATAGGTAATCAAAAGGCCGTCTGAAAATTTTCAAACGGCCTTTTATTGTGTGTTTAGACGGGTTTAAGCCAACAATTCACGCCAGCGTTTGACTTGGAAACGGACTTGTTCAGGTGCGGTACCGCCCAAGTGGTTGCGCGCGTTTAAGCTGCCTTCGGGTGTCAGCACGCTGTACACGTCGTCGGTAATCAAATCGCTGAAACCTTGCAGGACTTCAAGCGGCAATTCGCTCAAATCAACGCCAGCTTCATCAGCATGGCGCACGGCTTGGGCAACAACTTCGTGGCTGTCGCGGAAAGGCATGCCTTTTTTCACCAAGTAATCCGCCAAGTCGGTAGCCGTTGCAAAACCCTGCATTACGGCGGCGCGCATATTGTCGGGTTTGACGGTCACGCCGCGCATCATGTCGGCGTAAATGCGCAGGGTGTCGATAAGCGTGTCGGCAGTATCAAACAAAGGCTCTTTGTCTTCCTGATTGTCTTTGTTGTATGCCAAAGGTTGCGATTTCATCAGGGTAACCAGGCCGATCAGGTGGCCAATTACGCGACCGGATTTACCGCGCACGAGTTCGGGTACATCGGGATTTTTCTTTTGCGGCATGATGGAAGAGCCGGTGCAGAAACGGTCGGCAATATCGATAAAGCCGAAACGCGGACTCATCCACAAAATCAATTCTTCGGAAAGACGGCTCAGGTGAACCATAATCAGAGAAGCGGCAGCCGTGAACTCAATAGCAAAATCGCGGTCAGATACGGCATCGAGCGAGTTTTGGCAGATTTGTTCAAAGCCCAACAGCTCGGCGGTAATTTCGCGTTGAATCGGGTAGGTGGTACCGGCAAGGGCTGCGGCACCGAGCGGCATACGGTTGACGCGTTTGCGGCAGTCGGCCATGCGCTCGAAATCGCGGCCGAGCATTTCAACATAGGCGAGCATGTGGTGCCCGAAGCTGACCGGTTGGGCAACTTGCAGGTGGGTAAAGCCGGGCATAACGGTTTCGGCGTTTTGTTCCGCCAAATCAACCAAGGCCGTCTGAAGGTTTTGAATCAGGCTTTGAATAACGGTAATTTGATCGCGCAGCCACAGGCGGATGTCGGTAGCGACTTGGTCGTTGCGGCTGCGGCCGGTGTGCAGGCGTTTGCCGGCATCGCCGATTTTGTCGGTAAGGCGGCGTTCGATGTTCATGTGGACATCTTCCAAATCCAGCGACCAGGAAATCGTTCCTTCTTTGATTTCTGCTATAATCTCGGCCATGCCCTGACGGATGGCGGAGAGGTCGTCTTCGCTCAAAACGCCCGACTGTGTCAGCATTTGCGCGTGTGCCAGCGAGCCTTGGATGTCCCATTCTGCCAGTCGTTTGTCAAAATCAATCGAGCCGGTATATTTTTTGACCAGCTCGGAAACAGGTTCGTTAAAACGGCCTGACCAGGTTTTGTCCTTGCTCATATCAGCATCCTTAAAATATAAATAAAAAACAGGGTCTACGTCTTCAATATAGCAGACCCGTCTATACATTATGAAAGAAAACGGTTGAAATCATGTCTATTATACGTCAAATAAACCAGAATTTCGCAGTGCCGGATTTGCGCAATTCCGCAACTTTGGTGCGCCTGCTTATTGTTCTATTAATCAGTTTGTTTATCTTTCCGTTGATGACGGTATCAGGCGTGCCTTATCCGGAACAGATTTTCCAACATTTTTCATGGGCTTGCCCCGTCATCCTCTTAATTTTACTTAAGGTCTATTTTTTACAGGCATTTGCGCCGTCCCTGCTTCGCTCGCAGTATAGTGTCGTGATTTCCTACGTCTCCAACCTGCTGATTTTCTTGTTTGTCGATGTAGTGATTTTGAAGACAGAGATGTGGCCGCTGATTCAACACTTCTTTTTGCTGACCTTTTTTTGTTTCAGTTTCATGTACATCGAAGCCGCCCGCCGCAACAGCCTTGTGCCTTCCATTTCCGAAGCCAGGCTGAGCGCGTTGACGGCGCGTATCCGTCCGCATTTCTTGTTTAACAGCCTGAATGCCGCCATCAGCTTAATCCGTCTGCGCCCGTATGATGCGGAAACTTTGCTGGAAAATCTGGCCAACCTGTTCCGTGCACAGCTGCGCGACGGCAGTCAAAACAGTACCTTGGGGCAGGAAATTGAGTGGGCGCAGGAATATATTGCCATCGAGCAAATCCGCATGGGGCATATGCGCGTACAGGTTATGTGGCAACACCATGCGCCCGACGATGCGGAAACGCCGCATCTGCTGCTGCAGCCGCTTTTGGAAAATGCCGTCTTTCATGGTGTCGAATCCACCCACCGCCCAGGGATAATTACGGTATTAACAAAATTGGAAAAATCCTCTATTTTCATCAGTATCGAGAATCCGTGCGGAACGGAACCTAATGAAAATACCAAGCCGCATAAAGGCAATTCTATGGCCTTACGCAACCTGAAAGAGCGCCTGACTTTGATGTATGACACCGATGCAAAAATCAGAAGCATCCAATCAGACGGCCTGTTCCGCGTTGAAATCATATTGCCGTACCGTAAAAAATCAGCCGAAGTTTCCCGTCTGTTTGGCTAAAACACCTAGAAGAGGGCGGCTTTAGATAGGTTGGACTATTAACACATTAAACAAAATAGTTTAAATTTATTACATTCAGCAACATAACTGTTCCCATTTTTTGAAAACTGGTCTATGATGGTCAAAAGGATTGTTCACAATCCTTAATTGCAAATCATTTGCAACTGCCCAGAAGAAAAAACAGAAAAAGGAACAAAGAGATGTTAGAAGCCTATCGTAAAGCCGCCGCCGAGCGCGCCGCCCTTGGTATTCCCGCCCTTCCTCTGACTGCTCAGCAGACTGCTGATTTGGTTGAGCTGCTGAAAAATCCACCTGCCGGTGAAGGTGAATTCTTGGTTGAGCTGTTGGCTCACCGCGTACCACCCGGCGTGGACGATGCTGCCAAAGTTAAAGCCTCATTTTTGGCTGCCGTTGCCGAAGGCAGCGCATCCAGTCCGCTGATTTCCCCTGAGTATGCTACCGAGCTGTTGGGTACCATGCTTGGCGGTTACAACATTCATGCACTCATCGAACTCTTGGACAACGACAAACTTGCACCTATCGCTGCAAATGGTCTGAAACACACTCTGTTGATGTTTGACTCTTTCCACGATGTTCAAGAAAAAGCCGAAAAAGGCAATAAATACGCGCAAGAAGTATTGCAATCTTGGGCAGATGCCGAATGGTTCACTTCTCGCGCCAAAGTTCCAGAAAAAATCACTGTTACCGTCTTCAAAGTCGACGGCGAAACCAATACAGACGACCTCTCTCCTGCACCTGACGCATGGAGCCGTCCTGATATCCCTCTGCACGCGCTGGCGATGTTGAAAAACCCGCGCGATGGCATCAATCCTGACAAACCTGGCGAAGTCGGTCCGATTAAATTGTTGGAAGAACTCAAAGCCAAAGGCCATCCGGTTGCTTACGTTGGCGACGTGGTCGGTACTGGTTCTTCACGTAAATCTGCTACCAACTCCGTGATTTGGCATACAGGCGAAGATATTCCGTTCGTGCCGAACAAACGTTTCGGTGGCGTATGCCTGGGTGGCAAAATTGCTCCTATTTTCTTCAATACTCAAGAAGACTCCGGCGCACTGCCGATTGAAGTCGATGTTTCCGCGCTGAAAATGGGTGATGTCGTCGATATCCTGCCTTATGAAGGCAAGATCGTGAAAAACGGCGAAACTGTTGCCGATTTTGAATTGAAATCACAAGTATTGCTGGATGAAGTACAAGCCGGTGGCCGTATCAACCTAATTATCGGTCGCGGCCTGACTGCCAAAGCGCGCGAAGCCCTGAAACTGCCTGCTTCTACCGAGTTCCGTCTGCCTCAAGCACCTGCCGAAAGCAAAGCCGGTTTTACCTTAGCCCAAAAAATGGTTGGTCGCGCCTGCGGTTTGTCAGAAGGCAAAGGCGTGCGCCCAGGTACTTACTGCGAACCACGTATGACTACTGTCGGCTCGCAAGATACTACCGGTCCGATGACTCGCGATGAATTGAAAGACTTGGCTTGCTTGGGCTTCTCAGCAGATATGGTAATGCAGTCTTTCTGTCACACCGCCGCTTATCCAAAACCTGTCGATGTGAGAACCCATAAAGAATTGCCTGCCTTCATCTCTACCCGTGGCGGTGTATCCCTGCGTCCGGGTGACGGCGTGATTCACTCATGGCTCAACCGTCTGTTGTTGCCTGATACAGTTGGTACCGGTGGCGACAGCCACACCCGTTTCCCTATCGGTATTTCTTTCCCTGCCGGCTCCGGCTTGGTTGCTTTCGCAGCAGCTACTGGTGTAATGCCGCTCGATATGCCTGAGTCTGTATTGGTACGTTTCAGCGGCAAACTGCAACCGGGCGTAACCCTGCGTGACTTGGTGAACGCCATTCCGCTGTACGCGATTAAACAAGGTTTGCTGACTGTTGCCAAAGCCGGTAAGAAAAATATCTTCTCCGGCCGCATCCTCGAAATCGAAGGCCTGCCTGATTTGAAAGTGGAACAAGCCTTTGAATTAACTGACGCGTCTGCTGAACGCTCCGCTGCAGGCTGTACTGTGAAGCTCAATAAAGAGCCGATTATCGAGTACATGAAATCCAACATTGTGTTGATGAAAAACATGATTGCCAACGGCTATCAAGATCCGCGCACTTTGGAACGCCGTATCAAAGCCATGGAAGCATGGTTGGCAAATCCGGAGCTGCTCGAAGCGGATAAAGATGCCGAATACGCCGCCGTGATTGAAATCAACATGGACGACATTAAAGAGCCGATTATTGCCTGCCCGAACGACCCTGACGACGTGTGCTTCATGTCTGAACGCTCCGGCACCAAAATCGACGAAGTGTTCATCGGTTCGTGCATGACCAACATCGGCCACTTCCGCGCAGCTTCCAAACTCTTGGAAGGTAAAACCGACATCCCGGTGCGTCTGTGGATGGCGCCTCCAACCAAAATGGATGCGAAAGAGTTGTCTGACGAAGGCCACTACGGCGTACTCGGCCGTGCAGGCGCGCGTATGGAAATGCCGGGTTGCTCATTGTGTATGGGTAACCAAGCACAAGTACATGAAGGCGCGACTGTAATGTCTACTTCTACCCGTAACTTCCCGAACCGTTTGGGTAAAAACACCTTTGTTTACCTCGGCTCGGCTGAGTTGGCGGCAATCTGCTCTAAACTGGGTAAAATCCCGACAGTTGAAGAATACCAAGCGAATATCGGTATCATCAACGAGCAGGGCGACCAAATCTACCGTTACATGAACTTCAACGAAATCGACAGCTACAACGAAGTAGCCGAAACCGTGAATGTTTAATGTAACAAGGTAAACCGATTTTCAGACGGCCTTAAATAATAAAGGCCGTCTGAAACGGAAAAATAAAGGACATGTTCATCACGTCCTTTATTTTTAGTTTAATAAAAGGCCGTCTGAAAGATAAGTTTCAGACGGCCTTTGTTAGGATAAATAATCAGAAAACCGATTAATCAGCGTTGTTTACTTTACGCCAAAACCAGGTTGGAGCAGGGCGCAAGGCTGACGCTCGTGACGGCTGCGGCGTGTTCTGCCGGCAATTTTACCGCAGACAATACCCGGATCGTTTTTCTCTTCTGCTTTTTTCGAGTTTTTGTCTGATTTATTCGCGTATTCGCTGCGTTTGTTTCTATCTTCGCGGCGAGAGCGGCTGTCGTTGTGCTGAACTGGTTGCGCTTCGGCTTCATCTTGATTGTCGGTGCCCCACCAATACGGCTCGAAGCCTTCGATGCGTTCCACATTCAAATCGCTGCCGATCAGCTCTTTAATGGATTCAAACATTTTCTGTTCGGTTTTATCCATCAAGGAAATGGCAACGCCGTCGGCACCGGCCCGGCCGGTACGTCCGATGCGGTGGACGTAGTCTTCAGGTTGGGTTGGCAGCTCGTAGTTGATGACGAAAGGCAACTCGGCAATATCCAGGCCGCGCGCTGCAACGTCGGTGGCAACCAAAACGCGTAATGTACCTTCTTTAAAGGCGTTGAGGGTTTCCAGTCGGCTTTGTTGGGATTTGTCGCCGTGGATGGATTGCGCGGCAATGTTGCGGCGGACGAGGTCGCGGGTAACTTGATCGACGCTTTGTTTGGTTTTGCAGAATACAATGACTTGATTCATATGCAAATCAACAATCAGACGTTCGAGCAGGTTGCGTTTTTTGAGTGCGTCAACGGCAATGATGTGTTGCTCGACATTGGCGTTGGTGGTATTTTGCGCAGCCACTTCAACCATTTCGGGCGTGTGCATAAAATCTTGCGCAAGCTTGCGGATAGGCGGTGAGAAAGTGGCGGAGAAAAGCAGGGTTTGCCGCTGTTTGGGCAGCATCTGCATGATTTTACGAATATCGTCGATGAAACCCATATCAAGCATACGGTCGGCTTCATCGAGTACAACGATTTCAACTTTGTTTAAATTGATATTTTTTTGTTTAACGTGGTCGAGCAGTCGGCCAACCGTGGCAACAACGATTTCACAACCGGCGCGCAAGTCGGTAGTTTGTTTGTCCATATTGATGCCGCCGAAGAGGACGGTATGGCGCAAAGGAAGATTTTTAATGTATGCCTGGACGTTTTGATCGATTTGATCGGCCAGTTCGCGGGTCGGGGTCAATACCAACATGCGGACAGGGTGCATGGCAGGGGAGGTGCTGGATGTAGCGTAGCGTTTCAGGCGTTCGAGGCTGGGCAGCATAAAGGCGGCGGTTTTACCTGTGCCGGTTTGTGCTGCGGCCAAAAGATCGTGTCCTGCCAAGGCTTTAGGAATTGCTGCGGCTTGGATAGGCGTCGGGTTTTCATACCCTTGATCGGTCAGGGCAGAGACCAATTCGCTGCCTAAACCGAGTGAAGAGAAAGGATTCATGATGGTGGCTTTCTGTTCAGACGGCCTTTTGAATAATGAGGCCGTCTGAAAAATCTGATTCTGAAATGGACAAACCGCAGTATGATTTTGATTCTGCGGTTTGAAAAAAATGGGGAGCGGAACAATCCGTCAAGTAGTCCATTATGCCATAAAAAGAGGGACTCCCCAAATGATGGTTGCGATTAGGAACAGCCACGTTTTGATATTTTTACAGTGAAAAAAACAGAAAAAATGACTGGTCTGCAAGATTTTGAGTTTATTGAGGATTAAGCATTTGTCTTAACTTCAATAGAATTAATTTATCAAAAACTTACAGGTTGAAATGAAACTAAATTGCACTCATGTACTCAATATTGAGGTACAGAGCTTGTTTTGTAGCCTGTATCTCCCGTTTAACGGTAAACCATAAAATCAAAATTTAGGAATATATAATTATGAAAACTTTATTAATCGCTCTTGCCACCGGTAGCCTGATGTTGGCAGCTTGTTCTTCTTCCAAACCTGAAGAAGCGGCAGCGCCACGCATCACTGTTGAAGAAGCGATGACTCAATGTCAACAAGCATCTGGTGAAAATGCTGATCGTGCTGTATTTGATGCTTGCATGAAAGGCAAAGGCTATCAACGTACAGCTGAATCAGTTGCTTCCGATCCTGCTGCGAGCCTGTAGCTGATTCTGAAACTGCTGTTCCTGCTAAAAAAGCAGCTGTTAAGAAAGCAAAAAAATAAGCTTCATAAAATTCAAGGCAGTCTCGTTCATCAATACTCCGGATGAAAGCAGGCTGTAGAGCAACTTGAAGACAAAGGCCGTCTGAATATGTTTCAGACGGCCTTTGTTTCGTATATGGAATTGTTCGGCAATATGGTTTAATTCAAAAAAAGACGTGTACGGTTACACGTCTTTTTCAAAGAATCAGTTTCACTGTTTGTATTCGCTGCCGTCTTTGCGGAAAAGTTTTGGCTGTTCGCCTTTTTCCACGACCTCTTTATTGATGACGACTTTGGCTACGTCTTTCAAATCAGGCAGGGCATACATGGTGTCCAAGAGGCAGCGTTCGACGATAGAGCGCAGACCGCGCGCACCGGTTTTGCGTTCCATTGCCAGTTTGGCGATGCTGCGCAAAGCGTCTTCTTCAAACTCAAGGTCGACATCTTCCATTTCAAACAAGGTTTGATATTGTTTGACCAAAGCATTTTTCGGTTCGGTCAAGATATTGACCAAAGCGTCTTCGTCCAATTCCGCTAATGTGGCAATCACGGGCAGACGGCCGATCAACTCGGGAATCAAACCGAATTTAATCAAGTCTTCAGGCTCGACGGTTTCAAACAGGGCTGAAATATCGGCGTTTTCATCTTTGCTGTGCACCGCCGCACCAAAGCCGATACCGCCTTTTTCAGTACGTTGGCGGATAACTTTTTCCAAGCCGGCAAACGCGCCGCCGCAGATAAAGAGGATGTTGGTGGTATCAACATTGATGAATTCTTGGTTCGGATGTTTGCGTCCGCCTTGAGGAGGAACGCTGGCTACAGTGCCTTCAATCAGTTTCAGCAAGGCTTGTTGCACACCTTCGCCGGATACGTCGCGCGTGATGGACGGATTGTCGCTTTTGCGTGAGATTTTATCGATTTCATCGATATAGACGATGCCGCGCTGGGCTTTTTCAACGTCAAAATCACATTTGCCCAAAAGTTTGGTGATGATTTGTTCGACGTCTTCACCGACATAACCGGCTTCGGTCAAAGTTGTGGCATCTGCCATGACAAAAGGGACATCCAGTTTGCGCGCCAAAGATTGCGCCAACAGGGTTTTACCTGAGCCGGTCGGACCGATAAGCAGGATGTTGGATTTGGACAATTCGACTTTGCCCTCTGCTTTCGGGTGGCGCAGGCGTTTGTAGTGGTTGTAAACCGATACTGCCAATGCTTTTTTTGCATGTTCCTGGCCGATAACGTGGTCGTTGAGGTTGGCCACGATTTCGGCAGGGGTAGGCAGTTTTTTCTCGGCGTTTTCTTCTTTTGCTTTGGCAAATTCGTTTTCAATCTCGCCGGACTCGTTGTCTTGCAGCATCAGGCCGCAAGTTTCCACGCATTCGTTGCAGATGAAGGCGTGTTCGCCTTCAATCAGATTTTTAACGTCGTTTTCAGACTTTCCGCAGAATGAACAGGTGCGTTTTTCTTCAGACATAATAATTTCTTCGTATGGTTGTATGGAGGCTGTGTTGTAAAGGGGAAACAGATATTTCGGGCGTATTGCCGGATTGAGGGAATGCCTCTGACAAAGGAGCCTAAGTATAATGACTATCTTGTGTTTTTTCAAATCAGAGCAGGTATCGCGCCGTATTGTCTGAGAAACAGATGAGGGCGTGGGATTTGAATATCTCGCAAACAAACGCAAAGTTTTCTCAACTCGCTTTACAATTGCCGAAAAATTTAACAGAATGTTGAATTAAATGTATTTTTTTGAATTGGCAGATATGAAATTCTATAAAACTTTAGGAATGGTATGGACAGGTGTGGCATTGGCCTTTGCTTCTGCGCCTGCCGTTGCCGATGATATGGATGTATTGGGACAATTTTTGGAGCAAAATTTCCCAGTTCAAAATGACCCGATGGAAGCTTTTGCGTTGAGCCATGCCGACCAAGTCGAAGCTCAGGCTGCTTTGGCCGGTCCTCTGCTTTCTTCGCAATCTGCTTTGATTTTCAATAATAAAACTGGTGAAGTGCTGTATCAGAAAAACCCTGATCGTGTCATGCCGATTGCCTCTATTTCCAAATTGATGAGCGCGATGGTGGTTTTGGATGCGCATCTGGATATGAACGAGCCTATTACGATTACCGAGGCTGAAATCGACCGTTTGAAAGGTACGGGCAGCCGTTTGAGCATCGGCACGACGCTGACACGCGGCGAACTGTTGCACCTGAGCCTGATGAGCAGTGAAAACCGTGCTACCCATGCATTGGGTCGTACCTATCCGGGCGGTATGAGTGCGTTTGTTGCGGCAATGAATGCCAAAGCGCAAAGCCTGGGTATGAGCAGCAGCCGTTTCTATGAGCCCACCGGTTTGAATTTCCAAAACGTTTCAACTGCGCGTGATTTGAACCGCATGGTTGCGGCAGCCAGCAAATATCCGCTGATCCGCAAAAATTCTACTTCAAATTACGGCTCGGTTTGGACGGCAAACGGTCGTCAAAACTACAAAAACTCCAATGCCTTGGTGCGTGAGGGCAGCTGGAATATTGAATTGCAGAAAACAGGCTATATCCGCGAGGCAGGACGTTCTATGGTGGTTAAGGCCAATGTACAGAATCAGCCGATTACCATTGTGTTGCTCAACTCTCCGTCTTCCACAACCCGCGTGAACGATGCGCGTAAGATTGAGTCTTGGATGTTGCAGCGCCGCTCTTAAATATTACGCTTAAAGGCCGTCTGAAACCGTTCAGACGGCCTTTTGTGTAAAGAGTATTAAATTTGGGTACAATGTCGTTACATTAACTTAAAAACACAGAGAGAAAACATGTTGAAAAAACTGAATAAAAAATATTGGGCCGGCATGGGCGTGATTTTGGCGTTGACCGGCTGTACTTCTGTAGCAGATATGGTTGGCTACGATACCGCGACTTTAAATGAAGACGCGGCTAAAAGTTACACACAAGTCATTCAGAAAGCGCGCGGTCAAAAAGCTTTGGATGTTTCATCTCCAACCGCTCAACGCGTTCAACGCGTGTTTGCACGTCTGCGTCCTCATGCTGAGCGCGCCAACAAAACCGGCGTGCCTTTCAACTGGCAGATGAATGTTATCCGCAGTGATGAAATGAATGCATGGGCAATGCCGGGCGGTAAAATGGCCGTGTACACCGGCATAGTAGAAAAATTGAAGCTGACGGATGATGAAATTGCCGCCGTTGTCGGCCATGAAATGACCCATGCTTTGTTGGAACACAGTAAAAAAGCTTTGGGCGGACAAGTATTGACCGGCTTGGGCGGTTCGATTTTGGCCAGCTCAACCGGTGTGGATGGTGATTTGGTCGGCTTGGGTGCAGATTTGTTGGCAACCAAACCGTTCTCACGCCATCAGGAAAGCGAAGCGGATGCCGGCGGTGTACGTTTAATGGCTGAAGCAGGCTACAATCCTGAGGCTGCGGTAAGCGTGTGGGAAAAAATGAACAAAGTACAGGGCGGCAGCTCGTTGTCTATTTTGTCGACTCACCCGACCAATCAGGCGCGTATCAATGCAATCCGCAAGATGTTGCCTGAAGTGATGCCGATTTATCAGAAAAACAAACGTTAATTTGACGTATTGATAATTTTGCCGGTTTGAACAGATGATTCAAACCGGCAAAGTTTTATGATTTCAGTCTGACAGTTTGGCAAATTTATCCCAATTTGCCTGAACGTAGGCTGCTGCGGTTTCCAAGTCTTCGTCGGCAACGTCATAATAATCGCCGTCAAGCTCTTCAAAATCGGGAAAAGCTTTGCGGATTTCGTCGAAATCCCTTTGCTCGTCTGCCATTTTTTCAATGGCTTCGCCGTGTTTTTTGTACAGGGCTTTGGCTTTGTCTAAGATTTTCGGTATCGGTTTGATGCGCCAGCGGCGTAGGCTGTCGGCAACCGGATTGCCGAAGATGTATTCTCCGTATCCTGAAGCGATAAGCTGTACAAAGCCGCCTTCTTGAACCTGGCTATCGAGATAGCAAAGGGCTGTCAATGTATGCTGTTCGTCATTGAGGCCGGACATTTCCTCGTCGCCTGCCTGTTCGGTGTGATCCAAATAGGTTGCGCTGAGTGTATAAAGAAATGAAGCAGAATCGGAAGTATCGAAATCTTGAAGGCGGAGCAGGGTGGTCATAATCATCAAAGGCCGTCTGAAAAAAGTGATTATATAATGTTTTCAGTCTGAACCTAGCGGCCGTTTTGCTTTACAATATCGGAAGATAAGAAAACATAGTGAGGAACCAAACCATGAGTACACAGTCTGAAAAAAACGTTGTAGTCATCAAGCCACAGGATTTGCCGCTGCATTGCTCTGGCCCTAATCATGAAACATGGAACGGCCATCCGCGTGTGTTCCTGCCGATTCAGTCCAACAGTGAGATTGAATGCCCATATTGCGGCACTTATTACCGTCTTGATGGCGAGATTCCGCATCATCATTACTAATCTATGCCTATGTTGAACAAAATCATCTGCGCTTTGTGCGTGGGTTTGTGCGCTGCGTGCGGCTCGTATAAGGCCGTGCGCCCTGATGCGCCGTTACCGGTCATTGCACAGGCGCAGACGTATTCTGTCCGTTATCAATCCGCACAAGGTCGGACGATTACTGCAATTTATATCAACAGCCACAGCCCGATGATGGTTGAGCTGCGTGAAGGCAATACGGTTGAGAAACTGGTGCAAGTCCGCTTGCGCAGTCAGGGTGTCGAGTACGCCAATCCAAGCTCGCGTTGGCAGATTGGTGATAGTTTTGCCGTATTGATTCGCGGTGGGAAAGAAGTTGTATTTAAAGAGATTGTGGAATAGGGCGGTTTAGCCTTTAGCCAAAAATTTGATTAAAGGTTTGGGCAAACCATAATCTGCCAAATGTTCCGCTGATACCCAAAGGCCGTCTGAAAGATGTTCAGACGGCCTTTGTTGCGTCTGAAAAGGGGTAATCATCAATAAGCGGTGGGTCAGGCGGTGGGTAAACGTGGTTTGTTCTTCAAGACCGTCTGAAATAATGCCGAAGCGTTCGGCGTAAGCATACAAATCGTCTAATTTTTCAAAACAGGGTACACAATACAGACCGCCCCAAATGCCTTTGGCAGGGCGTTTTTCAAGCAATAATGCGCCGTCAGAGTGATGAATAATCAGCCAATAAAGCGGTAGGGTTTGCACTTCGGGAGCAGTTTTTTTGCGGGGCAGTTCGTCAATGCGGTTTTGTTTTCTTGCTTCGCAGATGTCTGCCATAGGGCATTGATGGCACAAAGGTTTTGTCCGTTTGCAGACGGTTGCGCCCAAGTCCATCAAGCCTTGCGTGTAGGCAGGCATATCGGCGTTTTCAGACGGCAGCAGGCTTTCGGCGAGCGACCAGAGCGAGTTTTCAAATTTTTTGTCTTGCGGATTGCCGTCTTGGGCAAAAACACGGCAGAGAACGCGTTTGACGTTTCCGTCCAAGATGGTTTCTCGTCGGTTGAAAGCAAAGGCAGAAATGGCAGCGGCGGTGCTTCTGCCTACGCCGCAGAGCGTTTCCAAGTCTTTGCGCTCGGATGGAAAGACACCGCAGAATTGTCCGACAACTTGTTGCGCGGCTTTGTGCAGGTTGCGTGCGCGGCTGTAATAGCCCAAGCCTGCCCACAAGGATAAAACCTCGTCTTGCGGTGCGGCGGCAAGCGATTGCACGGTTGGGAATTTGGCTAAGAAACGCGGATAGTAGTCCAATACGGTAGCAACCTGCGTTTGTTGGAGCATGATTTCTGAAAGCCAGACGGAATAAGGGTCTTTGACCTGCCAAGGCAAGTCGTGACGGCCATGATGCCGTTGCCAATCGATGAGTCGTCGCGCGAAGGATGTGGGTGTGTTCATTAATATTTACTTTTTAATTATTTATTTTTAAAACAGTATGTTACACTATAACATACAAAATAATAATCAGGATTGACTTATCTGGTGGAGGGATATATAAATATAGTTAACGTGGATTTACGCTGTATTGTTAAAGTTTATTAACCGCTCAAGGAGATTCACATGAAAGCAATGGTTTATCATGGCGCAAACGACATTCGTTTCGAAGAAAAACCCCGCCCTCAAATTATCGATCCGACCGATGCAGTCGTCAAAATCGTTAAAACCACGATTTGCGGTACTGACTTGGGTATCTGGAAGGGTAAAAACCCTGAAGTTGCCGATGGTCGTATCCTCGGTCATGAGGGCATCGGTATTGTAGAAGAAGTCGGCGATGCTGTAAAAAACATCAAAGTCGGTGATAAAGTCATTATTTCATGTGTCAGCAAATGCTGTACTTGCGACAACTGTAAAATCCAACTTTATTCACACTGCCGCAACGGCGGTTGGATCTTGGGCTATATGATTGACGGTACTCAGGCCGAATACGTCCGTACGCCTTATGCCGACAATAGCTTGGTTCCGCTGCCTGACAACGTCAACGAAGAAGTTGCCCTGCTGTTGAGCGATGCCTTGCCTACCGCCCACGAAATCGGCGTGCAATATGGCGATGTGAAACCTGGCGATACCGTATTCATTGCAGGTGCCGGCCCTGTCGGTATGTCTGCGTTGCTGACCGCCCAACTGTATAGTCCTGCCGCCATCATCGTTTGCGATATGGATGAAAACCGTTTGAAACTGGCGAAAGAATTGGGCGCGACCCATACCATCAACCCTGCTTCCGGCGATGTAAGCAAGCAAGTTGCCGCTATCGTCGGCGAAGACGGCGTAGATTGCGCCATCGAAGCGGTCGGTATCCCTGCAACTTGGAATATGTGCCAAGACATCGTGAAACCCGGCGGTCATATTGCTGTAGTTGGCGTACATGGTCAATCCGTTGATTTTAAACTGGAAAAACTGTGGATTAAAAACCTTGCCATCACAACGGGCCTGGTTAACGCCAATACCACCGAAATGCTGATGAAAGCCATTTCCAGCAGCTCAGTGGATTACACCAAAATGATGACCCACCATTTCAAATTCAGCGAATTGGAAAAAGCTTACGATGTATTCAAACACGCTGCTGAAAACCAAGCCATGAAAGTGGTTTTGGAAGCGGATTGATTTGAAAATCGCTTAATATGTCGCTGATTATAAAGGCCGTCTGAACATTCAGACGGCCTTTTTGTATGGTTTTATTTTTTCTTCAACCAAACACCGCTTTCGATATGGTGGGTAAATGGGAATTGGTCGAACAGGGCGGCGCGTTCGATGGTATGGGTTTGACAGAGTGTGTCGAGGTTGGCGCGCAGGGTTTCAGGGTTGCAGGAAATATAGAGGACGTTGTCGAATCGGGCTATCAATTTGAGCGTCTCATCATCAACGCCGGCGCGAGGAGGATCGACAAAAATAGTTGAAAAATCATAGTTTTTTAAGTCGATGCCTTGTTCTTGCAGGCGGCGGAATTCACGGTTTTGAGTGTAGGCCTCGGTAAATTCTTCAGCAGACAGGCGGGCGATTTTAAGATTGGTAATTTGGTTGGCTTCAATATTCCATTGGGCGGCGTTGACGGAAGTTTTGGAAACTTCGGTCGCCAACACTTGATTGAAATGTTGTGAAAGCGGCAGGGTGAAATTGCCGTTGCCGCAGTACAACTCAAGCATGTCTTTGCCTAAGTTTTGCGCAGCATCACACGCCCAAGTCAGCATTTTTTGGCACACTTGGGCATTGGGTTGGGTAAAGCTACCCTCGATTTGACGATAGCGGAAAGTTTTGCCGTTGACTGTCAATGCTTCGGTTACGAAATCTTGGCTCAATACGATTTTTTGTCCGCGGCTGCGGCCGATGATGTGAATGCCCAAATTGTGCGCCAGCTCTTGCGCGGCTTGTTGCCATGCTTCGTTCAGCTTCTTGTGGTAAATCATGGTCACCAGCATTTCGCCGCTTAAAGTGGATAAAAATTCGACGGAGTACCAGCGGTTTTTCAGCTCGGGATGATTGGACGCGGCTTCAATCAGTTTCGGCATCAAGGCATTGATGGATTCGGATGCGGCAGGAAATTGGTCGCAACGGATCAGGCTTGCCCCGCTTGCCTTTTGCCCGCGTTCAAACATGGCGTAAAACATTTCGCCGCCTTCATGCCAGATGCGGAACTCGGCACGCATCCTGTAATGCTGTTCCGGAGATTCAAAGACTTCGATTTCAGGGAAATCCAGTCCTTGGAAAAGTTGCTGAAGATATTGCTTTTTGTCGGCTAGTTGTTGCTGGTAGGCAGTCATTGGGGCAGTCTTTCAGAAAATAATGGCGAATTATAATATAGTTGGCGCAAAGATACGAAAGGCCGTCTGAAACATCGGTTTCAGACGGCCTTTGATTTCAAAGCATCAGCTTGTCAATCAGCCTTGCATTTGTTTGGCTTGAACGGCAGTCAGGGCGATGGTGAAGACGATGTCTTCAATCAATGCGCCGCGGGACAAGTCGTTAACTGGTTTACGCAAACCTTGCAACAACGGGCCTACGCTCAGGACGTTGGCGCTGCGTTGTACGGCTTTGTAAGTACAGTTGCCGGTATTGAGGTCTGGGAAAACCAAAACGGTTGCTTGACCGGCAACAGCGCTACCCGGAGCTTTGGATTTGCCGATAGATGGAACGGTAGCTGCATCGTATTGCAACGGACCTTCGATAGCCAAATCAGGGCGTTTCTCTTTCGCCAGTTTGGTGGCTTCGATCACTGCATCGACATCAGGGCCGCTGCCTGA
Organism: Neisseria sp. HMSC061H08; assembly: GCF_001836795.1. NCBI lineage: Bacteria > Pseudomonadati > Pseudomonadota > Betaproteobacteria > Neisseriales > Neisseriaceae > Neisseria > Neisseria sp. HMSC061H08. Next base: position 147,307 of record NZ_KV830575.1, read on the forward strand.
GTTGATGGTGGAGTAGGAAATCATGGCCACTTTGGGATCGATACCGAAGGCTTTGGCACTGTCAGCAGATTGAATGGCGATGTCGGCCAGTTGTTCAGGCGTTGGGTTCGGGTTAACCGCGCAGTCGCCGAATGCCAAAACTTGGTTAGGCAACAACATGAAGAATACGCTGGATACGAGGCTTGCACCAGGAGCGGTTTTAATCAGTTGCAGGGCAGGGCGGATGGTGTTGGCAGTGGTGTGGACTGCACCGGAAACCAAACCATCCACGTCGTTTTGAGCCATCATCATGGTACCCAGTACGACGGTATCTTGCAGCTGTTTGCGTGCATCTTCAGGAGTCAGGCCTTTGGATTTGCGCAATTCGCACATCGGCTCAACGTATTGTTCAACCAAAGAAGCAGGATCGATGATTTCCAAAGAATCAGGCAGGGAGATGCCGCGTTCTTTCGCTACGGCTTCAACTTCTTCGCGGGTCGCCAACAGTACGCAACGGGCGATGCCTTTTTCGTGACAGATAGCGGCAGCGGCGACGGTGCGTGGTTCTGCGCCTTCAGGCAGAACGATGCGCATATCGGCTTTGCGTGCGAAATCGATCAGGTTGTAACGGAATTGGGCTGGAGACAGACGTTTGGCTTCGCGTTTGGCCAAAGCGGATACGTCTTGCAGTTTGTCGCTGGAGCCGAAGAAAGTCAGGCCGGTTTGCTCGGCAACTTGTGCGCCTAAAGCAGCGGCTGCGCCGTCAATGATAAAGCCTTCCAATAAGCCTGGGGAGTTGGTGTAGAGCTGTTTGGCGAGGTTTAATTGTTGGGTAACGGCGGCTGCGTCGGTGTTGTCGGATTTCAGCGCCAATACAACGCCTGCGTCCAAAGACAGCGCTAATTCGACGTTTTTGCCTGCCAAGAACAATTTGTCCGCATCAGGAGTGATGCCTTCGATAACGAGGTTATCTGCGTTTAATGCGGCAACTTTACCGACAAGTGCGTCAAACCAGTCGTCGCTCTTGCCTTGAGCCAACAGGGCTTCTGTAGTGGAGTCAACGGCTTGGAAAACTTGCGCATTCAATGCCGCTGCAAATGCTTTTGCCGCTGCATCGGCGCTCAGGCCGGTAGATACCGGTGCGATCAGGATTTTTGCCATTTTGTGTCCTCTCTTTCGTTAATTGTAGAAGGGTGTTGCTGGGGCGCAGCTGGTGCTGCATTTTAACACTTCAGGATTGAAGTTTCTTTAATATATTCACGGTCATATTGATATATGTTATCAGGCCGTCTGAAAAGTATAAACGCAATGGGCTAAATTCATCAATCCCCCATTGCCGCTAAAAGCTCGGCTTGATGCTCGGCAATCAGGGCATTGGTGATTTCTTCTAAATCTCCGTCCATTACAAAATCCAGTTTGTGCAGGGTAAGGTTGATGCGGTGGTCGGTCACGCGGCCTTGTGGGTAGTTGTAGGTGCGGATGCGTTCGCTGCGGTCGCCGCTGCCGATCAGGGATTTGCGTTCGGCGGCTTCTTTGGCTTGGGCTTCGCGTTTTTGCGCGTCGTTTAAGCGGGCGGCGAGGACTTTCATCGCCTGCGCTTTGTTGGCGTGTTGGCTGCGGCCGTCTTGGCATTCGACCACCATGCCTGTCGGCAGGTGGGTAATGCGGACGGCGGAGTCGGTTTTGTTGATGTGCTGACCGCCGGCGCCGGATGCGCGGAAGGTATCGATGCGAAGGTCGGCGGGGTTCAACTCGATGTCTTCGAGTTCGTCAGCTTCAGGCATGACGGCGACGGTGCAGGCGGAAGTATGGATACGGCCTTGGCTTTCGGTGGCAGGGACGCGCTGTACGCGGTGACCGCCGGATTCAAATTTCAGACGGCTGTACGCGCCCAAGCCGATAATGCGGGCGATGACTTCTTTATAGCCGCCCAATTCGCTTTCGTTGGCGGAAACGATCTCAACCTGCCAGCGGTTGCGCTCGGCGTAGCGGCTGTACATACGCAGCAGATCGCCTGCAAACAGCGCGGCTTCGTCGCCGCCGGTACCGGCGCGCACTTCGATGAAGATGTTTTTGTCGTCGTCGGCATCTTTGGGCAGCAAGAGTTTTTGCAGTTCGGTATCGAGCGTGTCGATTTTGGCTTTCGCCGCTTCGATTTCTTCGGCGGCAAAGTCTTTCATTTCGGGGTCGGACAGCATTTCTTCGGCATCAGCCAAGTCGCTTTGCGCCAGCTGATAGTTTTGGAATACTTCGACCACGGGCGTCAATTCGGCGTGTTCGCGCGTGAGCTTGCGGTAGTTGTCCATATCGGACGTGGCTTCGGGCTGTCCGAGCAAATGCGTGACTTCTTCCAGTCGGTCGCTGAGTTGTTGTAGTTTTTCTAAGATAGACGGCTTCATAAATTTTCCAGAATACGGATGCCGTCGAGTGGTCTGCAACGGCGAAATAAGGAGTCATTATAATGGGTTTGAATGAAAATTTAAAAAGATATGATTGATTGGAAAGGCCGTCTGAAACCTGTTTTTAAGTTTCAGACGGCCTTTTTTTATATGGGCTTATTTAGGTGCAGCCAAGATGCCTGTTTGGTTCAGTAGGAACAAAACGGTAAAGCCGGTCAAATAAATCAAACCGATAATGGCGAGGAAGTTCATGCCCATCGTCAGTTTGTGGCGTTTGTCGCCTTTGACGAGGCGGTAGTTCAACCAAGCGAACACTGGGGCGGCAACGAAAGCGGTAATCATGGCGAATTTGAGCAGCTCGGCCATTGCGCTGTTGAACCAGAAAATCACGGCCAAGCCTGAGCCTGCGACCCAAATGTTCCATGCAAACAATTCGGCATTGCCGGTTTTGTCTTTACCACGCAGCAGGCGTACCGGTTCGGCAATCGCGCGGGCGTAGCCGTCCACTACGGTAATCGTCGTGCCGTACATACAGGCAAAGGCGATAAATGCCACCAGTGGACGCGACCATTCGCCGATGGTCACGGCGTACATATTAATCAGCTGACCGACATATTTGCCGCCCGCCATTTGCACTTCCTCTCCGTTGCCGTATTGGACATATGCACCCAAGGCCAAGAAGACGACCGCCAACACTGCGCTGGTGATGTAGCCGACATTGAAGTCGAAAATACCGTCGCGGTAGCTGGAAGGGTTGATGCGTTGTTTTTCGGTTACCCACAAAGAGTTAATGGCGGAAATCTCAATCGGTGCAGGCATCCAGCCCATCAGCGCGATGAGGAAGCCCAAGCCTGCCAGTGTCCATGGGGTAGGCTCGATAAAGTCGGGTTTCATCTGCATGCCGCGGGACATGGCCACGGCGGCTGCGGCGACGGTGGCGATGGTCAGGCTGACGATGATGATTTTGGAAACGTTGTCCAATGCTTTATAGCGGCCGCTTGCCAAAATCAGCAGGCAGGAAACCATAATCATGACGGATACCATGCCGGTATCGAAAGTCAGCGACGGGATTGCCATTTTGACGATGGCGGCGGTAACGATGGCGACTGCACCGGCATTAATCGTTGCCGATGCAATACATAAAATCAAAAATACCCACAAATAAACGCGGCTTTTTTCGGCATAGCCCTCAATCAGGCTTTTGCCTGTGTCCAGCGTGTAATGTGCGCTGAAGCGGAAAAACGGGTATTTGAACAGGTTGGTCAGAATAATAATCAGCGCAAGCTGCCAGCCGTAAAGTGCGCCTGCCTGCGTGGAGGCAATCAGGTGCGAGCCGCCGACTGCCGCCGAAGCCATCATGATACCCGGGCCCAGAGCATTGATTTTGCTCTTCCAGGTGGAAGCGTGTGTATGTTGTTCAGTCATAATTAGTTTCCGCCTTTTTCAGACGGCCTTATTATCAAAAAAAAGCATATTTTAACGTAAATAAAAAGTTTGCCCAATAATATGCGTAATACTTTTTATCAATCAAAGGGAAAATACGGTGTTAAAAAGCCGAGATGACGGAGTGAACGATATTTTGTGCCAAAAACATTTTTTCAGACGACCTTGTATCGCTTTTTATTCATGAATATGGGGTAGGGAGGGCTGAGTGTGTCCGTTTGGAAACGGAGCGGCCGGGCGAGGCTTTTTGATGCCTTGAGGTCGGCATATTAAGGGGAAGTATGGAGCAGGGAATCCACGTTTTGCTCGGTTATTTCAGCCAGTTGTGTCAGCGGTACGCCGCGCAGTTCGGCGGCAATTTCGGCGATACGGTGGATGTTAGCCGGGGTATTGGTTTCATGGCCGAGCATAAAAGGGCTGTCGGTTTCAAGAACGAAATCCATGTCATCTAAGGCTTGTAAGGCGGTACGGACTTTTTTGGCATTGGGATTGAGCAGCAGTGAGCCTATACCGATTTTGAAGCCGAGTTTTACCAAAATCCGCGCTTCTTCTACGCTGCCGGAGAAGGCGTGAACAATACCGCCTAGCGTGAAACCGGCGGTTTTGACGGCGGCGGCAATGGCGGCGGTGGCTTTCAGATTATGAATGATGACGCGGCGGTTGAGGTGTTGGGCGAGGGTAAGTTGGCGGATAAAGACGTCAGTCTGCGTGTTGCGTTGTGCTTGGGTTTGCTCTTTGCCATAAAAATCCAAGCCGATTTCACCAACCCATGCTTTCGGATGCCGGATTAATTCGGACTCTAACTCTTGGAATGCCGCCTCGTTGAGGCTGTCTGAAAACCACGGATGAATGCCCAAAGCGATATGGATGTTTTCAGGCGGCCTTTCCAACTGCGCAATTGCCTGCCAATCTTTCGGAGATGTAGCCGGTACGATAAAACGCGCGACACCGACGGCTTGCGCTTCGGCAAGCACGGCAGGCAGCGTGTCGGCAAGTTTAGGATCGGCAAGATGACAGTGTGTGTCGGTGAAAGTCATGTTTAATGGCGGTTACAGCAGATTTAATTGTCGCAATTCTTGTTGCACCTTATCCGCATTCCAGTCATGCGATACGGCAAGGGTCATCAGCGCAGTGGCGGTCTCCAGGTTGCATTTACCGCCGTTGATAATACCTGCCTGACGCAAAGCATCGCCTTGGGCATAAACGGCGGCGGCGCAACCTTGCGGCACTTGGCTGATGTTGAGCAGCAGTTTGCCTTGTTGCGTAAAGGCTTGAACGGATCGGACAAACGCATCGTTGCTCGGTGCATTGCCGTGGCCGTAGCTTTGCAGGATTAGGGCTTGTGCGGAAAGGTTGGGCAGGCCGTCTGAAAGTTCTTGCGCGGCATAACCAGGAATCAGCGTGCGGACGGAAACTTTGGCTTCAGGATTTGGAAGACGCGGTTTGAGGCCGTCTGAATGTTGGGTCGGGGCGGTGCGGATATTATGCCAACCTTTGTTTTCCTCCCATTCGGCGAGTGCGCCAAAATGCAGGTTGTCAAAACCTGCGGAGGTTTCGGTGCTGACCTTGCTGCTGCCGACGGCTGGGAAGAGCTTGCCGTCAAAGGCAATCGCCACTTGTTTGAGTTTGAGCGAGAAAGCGGAAACGGCGGTGGCAAGGTTGCGCGGTGCATCGCTGTTGGCGGCATCGTAAGGCCATTGCGAGCCGGTCAGGATAACGGGTTTGTCCAAACCTTGCAGCGAAAGGGCGAAGAGGTTGGCGGTGTACGTCATGGTATCCGTGCCGTGTAGCACCAAAATGCCGTCATAGTCAGGCAGCTTGGCGATAATAAGTTCCAACCAGTCGCGTTGGTTTTGCAGCGTTACTGCGGAAGAATCGATAAGCGGCTGGCAAACGTGCCATTCGAAATCAAGGCCGTCTGAAAAGGGGGCAAGGGCTTTATCGACGAGAGCGGTGTCGGGACGCAGGCCGACGCTGCTTTGGGTCATGCCGATGGTGCCGCCGGTGTAGAGGACGAAGATTTTTTGTTTCATGGTGTTTCTGATGAATGATAGAGGCCGTCTGAAAGAGGGGAAGTGTTTCAGACGGCCTGGAATGGTTTATTGATTGGCTTGTTTTTTGGCTTTTGCAGCGCGTTTTTCGTGTAATTTTTCACGGAAGAAGGTATGGCGGCGGTGTTTTTTCCACCAAATCCAGACGACAATGACTGCACCGATGCCCAGTACCGTAAAGATACCGGATTGCAGGCTGTGCATTTTTTCCATCAGCCAGTCGGTATTGCGTGCGCCGTATTCGCCCAGATAAATCCAAACAGGAACGGAAATCAGCGCGGCCAAGCCGTCCATCAGGATAAAGCGCAGGTAGGAAACCTTGCGGCTGATGCCGGCGGTCACGAAAACAGCGGTACGCAGGCCGGGCAGGAAGCGGGCGACGAATAAAACCCAGTTGCCGTATTTGTCAAATTTTTCCTGTACTTGGGCATAGCGTTTGGGCGTCATCACGCGGGCAATAGGTTTGAACTTGAGGATTTTCTGCCCCCACACGCGTCCGGCAACAAACATAAATCCATCACCCGCCAATACGCCGAGCATACCGACGACAACCATCCAATGCGAATTGGTATAACCCAATCCGGAAATCACGCCGCCGGTTACCAGTGTCAAATCTTCAGGAATCGGCACGCCGAAGCCGCAAATAACCAAAACGAAAAACACGGCCGCATAGCCGTATTCAACGAAAAAAGATTCTAAAAATGCAAACATGGCCGCCGTCCCACGATAGATATTGATTGATGACTGAATTAAGTTGGAATTTTACCAAAGATAAGGCCGTCTGAAAGCAATCACAAGCAGATATTGTTTAAATTTGACGGTAGTTTGCAAAAAATCTCGAAATTCGGACGTGGAAAGTTGGGATTTGAACAGATTTGGCAGGTACAATAGCCGCTGGTTTATCTTTCAAACCCGAAATGGCAGTCTGTTTTCAGACGGCCTGTTCAGGAAAATGAAATCATGAAATACAGAGATTTGCGAGAATTTATCGCCGGATTGGAAGCTGATGGCAAACTCAAGCGCATTCAGCATCCGGTGTCGCCGCATTTGGAAATGACTGAAATCGCCGACCGCGTGCTGCGTGCCGAAGGGCCGGCGTTGTTGTTTGAAAACCCGATTAAGCCTGACGGTACGCGTTATGATTATCCCGTGTTGGCGAATCTGTTCGGCACGCCCGAACGCGTGGCGTTGGGCATGGGCGCGGACAGCGTGTCCAAGCTGCGCGAAATCGGGCAGACGCTGGCGTATCTGAAAGAACCCGAACCGCCCAAAGGCATTAAAGACGCGTTTCCCAAATTGCCGTTGCTGAAAGATATTTGGAGCATGGCGCCGAACGTGGTGAAAAACGCGCCATGTCAGGAAATTGTATGGGAAGGCGAAGACGTAGATTTGTATAAACTTCCGATTCAGCATTGCTGGCCGGAAGACGTTGCGCCGCTGGTAACATGGGGCTTGACTGTAACGCGTGGTCCGCACAAAAAACGCCAAAATCTCGGCATTTACCGCCAACAATTAATCGGCAAAAATAAGCTGATTATGCGCTGGCTGTCGCATCGCGGCGGCGCGTTGGATTATCAGGAATTCCGCAAACTCAATCCCGATACGCCGTATCCCGTCGCCGTTGTGCTCGGTTGTGACCCTGCCACCATTTTGGGAGCGGTAACGCCTGTTCCCGATACTTTGAGCGAATACCAGTTTGCCGGACTGTTGCGCGGCTCACGGACGGAACTGGTGAAATGTATCGGCAACGATTTGCAAGTGCCTGCCCGTGCAGAAATCGTATTAGAAGGCGTGATTCATCCGAACGAAACCGCGTTGGAAGGCCCATACGGCGACCACACCGGCTATTACAATGAGCAGGATCATTTCCCTGTGTTTACGGTCGAGCGCATTACCATGCGAGAAAACCCGATTTACCATTCGACCTACACAGGCAAACCACCCGATGAGCCTGCCGTTTTGGGCGTGGCGTTGAACGAAGTGTTCGTACCGCTTTTGCAAAAGCAGTTCCCCGAAATCACCGATTTCTACCTGCCACCAGAAGGCTGCTCCTACCGCATGGCAGTGGTCAGCATGAAAAAACAATACGCCGGACATGCCAAGCGCGTGATGATGGGCTGCTGGTCGTTCCTTCGCCAGTTTATGTACACCAAATTCATCATCGTGGTCGATGACGACGTGAACGTGCGCGACTGGAAAGAAGTCATCTGGGCGGTAACCACGCGCATGGACCCTGTGCGCGACACCGTTTTGGTAGAAAACACGCCCATCGACTATCTCGACTTCGCCAGCCCCGTCAGCGGACTCGGCGGCAAAATGGGTTTGGATGCGACCAACAAGTGGCCGGGCGAAACCGACCGCGAATGGGGACGTGTGATCAAAAAAGACCCTGCCGTTACGGCCAAAATCGATGAGATTTGGGAGAGTTTGGGTTTGTAGATGTCGGATTTATTGGAATTTCTACTCCAAATATTGATGGAAATAATTGAGTCTATGTTTGAGGGGACGATAGAAATATTGAGGCTCGATTGGAGAGAAAGAAAACTCTCCAAAAAAGGCTATGTTGGCGATATGGTTTGCCATCATTGTTGCACTGATTGTGTATATGGTCATTCCTAAGTAAACATCTTATTCTGACAAGGCATCTGTTAAAAGGCCGTCTGAAACTTTTGGGGTTTCAGACGGCCTTTGACTTGAAAACCTAGCGTGGTTTGAGCCACTTCCATTGTTCTTGTATGGTTTCTTGCAGGGCTTTTTGTTTTTCTGCTGGTGTGTTCATGCCATTGGTCAAGCGGCTGTAGTCGAGGGTAATGGAAGGGTTTTGTACGGTTCCGCCGATTTTTAGGGGAATCGGTTTGTTTTTAGGTTGCAGCACGTTGCTGATAAGCAGGTTTTCCGATAGTTTTTGGGTATTCAAATCGGTATAGCCGCTGCTGACAACGTGCAAGCTGTCGGAAAACAGTTCGGTATTGATATGATGGCTGATGCCTTTCTCGATTTCACTATTGAGGGTGAAATGATGGAAAGGGGTTTTAAGGTTGCTGTTGTCGATTTTTTCCGAAGAGATGCCGTTTTTCAGAATGCTGTCCATATCAATACCGTGCCATGCACCGTTGGTAATATCGAGGAGCAGGCTGCCGTTTAGGGCTTGTATCATTTGGGCGCGGTCGTTGCCGGTGGTTTTAATATCGATAACGGCGTCGCCGCTGCCGCTGAAGCTGTGGAAACCGAACAGGTCTTGCAGCAACGGCTGAATTTGTATGCCTTTTGCGTTTTGCTGAAGGTGGTAGGAAGCAGGTTGGGTTGCCGCAATACTCAGGCCGCCCTCGGTTTTGCCGCCATAAAGCCCGGCTTTGAAACGGTGCAGGGCGATATGTTCTTTATCGGCGGTGAGCAGGGATTCGATGTTTTCTAATTGCAGGCCGGCAGTTTGAATGCTGCCGATTTGGAGGTTGGCCTCAATGTCGGGCAACCAGGATTTGGCTAACAGGGAAGGAAGATTCAGTGATGGCTGGGTTTTCAGGTCTTCCAAGTAAGGGGTCAGATTGAGTTTTTGTAAGGCGATACCGGCGTCAAGGTGCGGGTGCGGCTGGGCATCGCGTTGGTATTTAAAGGCCAAGGCGAGGGCTTGTCTGTCAAATGCGCCTTTCAGACGGCCTTCCCATGTATTGAGGCTGAAATTGGCCTGTCCTTCGAGGGTGCTGATGAATCGGGGGCGGGGAAGGCGGTTGATGGTGTCTTGCAGGGTACTGAGGTGCAGTTTGGGCGCATCGATGCCTTTGCCTTTTTGCCAAACCAACGGGCTGGAAAAGGTAAAGTTGGTTTGGAGGCGGTCGTTTTTATGGCTGCCTTTGAGTTCAAAATTGGCGGCAGTCAAAACGGTTGGATAGAGGTTGGCTTTGTCCAGTTTGAATGAACCGTCCCATTGGTTGTTTTCACTGCCGGCGGTCAATGCGCCGTTGAGTGTATTGAGGTGCAAATAGCCGTTTTTAAACTGCAAAAGGGGCGAACGTGCATTGATATGCAAGTTTTGATAGTCGCTTTCGGCTTGCAGATTGAAGTCGCGGAGTAGGGCGGTTTGGTTTTGCCAATTAAGGCTGCCTGCGATTTGGGCATCCAGCTTGTTTTTGAGTAATACGGTTTGCAGGTTTAATTTGAGGGCGGGAATGCTCCAGCCGGCATCATCTTGTACAAGATGGCCGGCGCCTTGCCAACTGATAGGGTTGCCTATGTTTTGCAGTGTGCCGCTGATATCGAATGGACGGCCGTCTGAATCGGCTCTGCGCAGGGAAAATTGCAGATCGTTTAAAGCAATATCCTGCTCTTTATTGTGATAGCGGATGCTGCCGCTATTGATGATGACACGGTTGAGCTGGAAGCTTTCTTTTGATGCATGGTTTTGTTGCAGGCAGGCAGGCAGGTGGTTCTTGGGGCCCAATGTCAGCGACGGATTGGAAAGAATCCATTTTTCAAGAATGGGGGCGTCTGACCATAGGCTGCTCCAGCCAAAGCCCATTTTGGATTCGGCAATGTTCAGCGTCGGCGTGTCTGGTTCGGAAGATGAAAGGCTGAGGTCTTTTAAAATAAGCGTAGGGCGCGGCAGCCATTTTCTGCTGATATTGGCGTTGTATTTGACTTGGCAGCCATGGGCAGAAAAGTTTTTCTGTATGAATGCGTCGATGTTTTCTGTATTGAATATGCGGAACATTAAGGCACTCAATACCGCCGCGAGGCATAAAAGCACGGCAATGCTGAAAACCAGGGTTTTCAGCCAAAATTTTCCTGAGTGCAACATGGAATGAACAGACAATTCAGATTCTCGCTTTGATGGGAGCTTTAAGGAGTGATTGGAAGTTTAAGCCTTGCTGCTTAAGCGTGTGGAAGTATAACACAGAGCGGGGGCCTGTGTTTCAGACGGCATCGGTATGTTAATAAAAAACACCGCCCGAAGGCGGTGTTGATTTAAGCATAAATTATTTACGCAGACCCAGGCGGGTAATCAGTGTACGGTAAGTATTAGGCTGAGTACGACGCAGGTAAGACAACAGGCGACGACGTTGGCTAACCATTTTCAACAGGCCGCGACGGCTGTGGTGGTCTTTAGGGTTGGCTTTGAAGTGAGGAGTCAGGTCGTTGATGCGGAAAGTCAACAGAGCGACTTGTACTTCAGAAGAGCCGGTATCGCCTTCTTTGCGTTGGAAATCTTTAACAATTTGTGCTTTTTGTTCTACGGTCAATGCCATGATGGATAACTCCGAAAATAAAAGAACCTTTTCAGGTTCGGACAAGTTTGCCAAGCCGAACGACCTAAGCAAACTCCTAAGTGCCTTTTTATAAAGACGGGCGGATTATGCCACAATTTGTCTTTGTGCGCCATATCTTTTCAGACGGCCAAAAAAAGCGGCGATACCTTTCAGTACCGCCAAAGCTGCTTTGGTGATAAAAACTAAACTTTATTTGCTTGCGCAACGGAAGCCCAAGTTATTTAAAACATATTTGGACTGCAGACTGGTGCGGATGCCGTAGCGTAAGAATGCTGCATAGTTGGACGGATCGCTTGAACCTACGGATGCGCCACTGCAAAACATTTGCGTATCGGCATTGCCTGACGAGAGCAGGCTGCTGTTGAAGTCTTCAGTCCATTCCCAAATCAGGCCGTGCATATCATATACGCCCCAATAGTTGGGTTTGTTTTTACCGATGTCGCGCAGACCGTTGCGACCGCCGTCTGCATACCAATCCAAGATGGTGCGGTTATAGCCAGGCTCGGCAGAGCCGTCTTTTTGAGTGGCAGAAGCCAAGCCTGCAAATTCCCACTCGTCAATAGTCGGCAGGCGTTTACCTTTGGAAACACAGTAAGCATTCGCGGCGAACCATGAAACATTGGTTACCGGATGTTTGAGTTCGCTGGCTTTAGGAGCAAAACTGTTGCTGCCGTTCTTTACCCAATGTTTCAGGTAAGCTTTTTCAGCATGTCTGGAACTGATTTTGCCTTTTTGCCATTGCGGATGCGTGTTCACAAATTCGGCAAACTCAGCATTAGTCACCGGATATTTGTCAAGCTGGAAGGGTTTGACTTTAATAAGGGAAGTTTCTTTTTTGAGATAGAGAGGACGGTAGCTGCCTCCTTCGATTTTTACCATTTCGGCAGCAAATGTATTGCCGCAGATTAAGGCACTGCCTAAGAGGAGGAGTTGTATGAGTTTCATGGTACGCCCTTATTATCGATTGAAACAGAAAATTTATTTTTCAGATAGCCTAATCATAACAAGGCCGTCTGAAAAATCAATCTGTCTGATTTGAACAGGAAGATTAATCGTGATGGAAGCCACTGCGGCTCTAAAGAGTAGGGCAGCAGTGGCTTGGCGTATTAAAAACCGAGAGATTATTTAGCGGCTTCAGAAGCACCAGACGCAGCTGCTGGAGCAGAAGTGGCAGCACCGGCAGGTTGGTAAACGGTGTCGCTCAGTTTTTTGGTCATGATTTCAGGGTTTTCATCACCCTCAACTTTCAATTGACCCAAAGCACCTTTGTTGAACGCACGGAAGATAGAGTGGTCAACCAAAGTGTAGCTGCCTGGAACGTCGACTTTGAATTCGATCATGGCGGCGCCACCGGCAGGAATCACAGTGCTTTGTACGTTTTCGTTAATCAGTTTACCACCTTCAACATATACTTTGTCGAAGATTTCGCCGATAACGTGGAAAGAAGATACCAAGTTAGGACCACCGTTACCAACGTACATACGAACAGTTTCACCAGTTTTAGCTTTCAGAGCGTTGTCGCCTGCGATAGAGCCTACGTGACCGTTGAATACAACGTATTCAGGTTGTTCAGCAATCGCTTTATCCATATCGAAAGGTTGCAAGCCTTGAGCACCTTTTTTACCTTTAGTATAGAAGTCGCCTTGTACGATGTAGAACTCTTTGTCCACTTTAGGCAGACCTTCTTTAGGTTCAACCAAGATCAAACCGTACATACCGTTGGCGATGTGCATACCTACAGGAGCAACGGCACAGTGGTAGATGTACAAGCCAGCTTGCAGTGCTTTGAAGCTGAAGGTAGAAGTGTGGCCAGGAGCAGTAAAGCTAGCTTCTGCACCACCGCCTTGACCGGTTGCAGCGTGGAAGTCAACGTTATGAGGAACGGTAGAAGAAGGATTGTTAGAGAATTCTACTTCTACGGTATCGCCTTCGCGTACACGGATCATTTGACCTGGAACGTCGCCGTTGAATGTCCAGTAGTGGTATTCAACACCGTCTTCCATGGTCATGGTTTTTTCGACGGTTTCCATTTTAACGCGTACTTTAGCCGGATGGTCGCGATCAGTTGGAGGTGGAACTTCCGGAGCGTGAGTTACGATAGCATCGATTACAGGCAGTTCTGAAGAAGGAGTTTCTGCAGCAGCTTGTGAGTTGGAAGCAGCAGGAGCTTCAGCAGAAGCGGTAGCAGCTGGAGTTTCAGCAGGTTTAGCAGCTTGCTCGCCGCATGCGGCCAATGCAAATACAGAAGCGATAAGTGCGGCTAAGGTTTGGCGTTTCATGTTTAAAGTTTCCTTATAGTAAGAAAAGTTAAGAATCCTGATAGGATGGTTCGAAGTTTTGTATGATTATGTAGGCGCTTGTTTGGTCATATTTTGATGTAAATCAAATTGTTCAGGGAATATGAATCTTTTACTACCTAAATACTCCTTTAGAAGTATAAAAAAATACATCGAAAAGTTTATTTTTGTGTAAAAATGTTAGCGAAAACTTAACATAAAATACGATAAAGGAGGGCTTGTATAGCTAAATGGGAATCAATATCATATAAGTTAATGGTTTTAAAGGAATATTATTGACAAAATATTTCTTTACTTATTAAACCGTGATACAATCTTTAACATTCATATTTGATGAATTAATACCCAACCACTTTTTACCAAAATTAAGGAGTACTTAAAATGGGACAGTACAAGAAGCTTTGGTACTTGCTGTTTGCCGTACTGGCAGTATGCTTTACCATTCTTGGTTATATGGGTAGCGAAGTCTATAAGAAGGCTCCGCCATACCCTGAACAAATCGTTTCTGCATCCGGCAAAGTCCTGATGACCAAAGACGATATTTTGGCAGGTCAATCTGCATGGCAAACTACCGGCGGTATGGAAGTCGGCTCTGTATTGGGTCACGGTGCATACCAAGCTCCGGACTGGACTGCCGACTGGCTGCACCGCGAGCTGGTTGCATGGTTGGATCTGACTGCGCAAGAAACTTACGGCAAAAAATTTGACGAAGTTTCTCCTGAAGAACAAGCTGTTCTGAAAACCCGTTTGGCTGACGAATACCGCAACCAAAGCCGTGTTAAGGAAGATGGTTCTGTCGTTGTCAGCGAAACCCGCGTGAAAGCGATCGAAAGCATCCTGCCTTACTACCATGGTGTGTACAGCGACGATCCTAAGTTCCAAACCACTCGCGAACACTTTGCAATGAAAAACAACACATTGCCAAGCCAAGAAGCGCGTGAAAAACTGTTCAACTTCTTCTTCTGGACTTCTTGGTCTGCTTCGACCAACCGTCCTGACGAGAATTTCACTTACACCAACAACTGGCCGCACGAGCCTTTGATCAACAACGTACCGACTACTGAAAACTACATGTGGTCTTTCACCAGCGTGGTATTGTTGCTGATGGGTATCGGCTTGCTGATGTGGGGTTACTCTTTCTTGACCAAACATGAAGAGGTTGAAGTACCTACTGAAGATCCTATCTCTAAAGTACAACTGACTCCTTCTCAAAAAGCGTTGGGCAAATATGTATTCCTGACTGTTGCGCTGTTTGTCGTACAAGTACTGTTGGGTGGTTTGACCGCTCACTATACTGTCGAAGGTCAAGGCTTCTACGGTATCGATACCGCACTGGGCTTTGAAATGGCCGACTGGTTCCCATATGCATTGACCCGTACTTGGCACATCCAATCCGCTATTTTCTGGATTGCAACCGGCTTCCTGACAGCAGGTCTGTTCTTGGCTCCGATTGTGAACGGCGGTAAAGATCCTAAATTCCAACGTGCCGGTGTGAACTTCCTGTACATCGCTCTGTTCATCGTAGTCGGCGGTTCTTACGCAGGTAACTTCTTTGCTTTGACTCACATCATTCCACCTGAGCTGAACTTCTGGTTCGGTCACCAAGGTTACGAATACTTGGATTTGGGTCGCTTCTGGCAACTTCTGCTGATGGTCGGCTTGCTGTTGTGGCTGTTCCTGATGTTGCGTTGCACCATCTCTGCCTTTAAAGAAAAAGGTACAGACAAAAACTTGTTGGCTATCTTCGTAGCTTCTATGGTCGGTGTGGGTGCGTTCTATGCTCCTGGCCTGTTCTACGGTGAGAAATCTCCAATCGCAGTGATGGAATACTGGCGTTGGTGGGTGGTTCACCTGTGGGTAGAAGGCTTCTTCGAAGTGTTCGCTACTGCAGCCTTCGCATTCATCTTCTACAACATGGGCTTTGTCCGCCGTAGTACTGCTACTGCTTCTACTCTGGCAGCTGCTGCAATCTTCATGTTGGGCGGTATCCCAGGTACATTGCACCATTTGTACTTCTCCGGCTCTACCTCTGCTTCTATGGCAATCGGTGCATGTTTCTCCGCTTTGGAAGTTGTACCTTTGGTTCTGCTGGGTCGTGAAGCTTACGAACACTGGTCTTACCAACACCTGTCCGACTGGGCAAAACGTCTGCGTTGGCCTCTGATGTGCTTCGTAGCAGTTGCCTTCTGGAACATGATCGGTGCCGGCGTATTCGGCTTCCTGATTAACCCGCCGATTTCCCTGTTCTACATCCAAGGTCTGAACACTACTGCAGTTCACGCTCACGCAGCTCTGTTCGGTGTGTATGGTTTCTTGGCTCTGGGCTTCGTATTGCTGGTTGCACGCTACCTGAAACCTAATGTTCAATTTGACGACAAACTGATGACTTGGGGCTTCTGGCTGCTGAACGGCGGTCTGGTGGGTATGATTGCCATCAGCCTGTTGCCGGTCGGCGTGATTCAAGCTTACGCTTCTATCACTCACGGTCTGTGGTATGCGCGTAGCGAAGAGTTCCTGCAAATGGAAATCTTGGATACCCTGCGTTGGGTTCGTACCGCTGCTGACTTGATCTTCATCGGTGGTGCTGTCTGTGTTGCTATCCAAGCTACCAAAATCGTATTCAGCCGCGATAAATAATCTTAAGCTGAATTAAATCGAAGGCCGTCTGAAAAGTTTTCAGACGGCCTTTCTGTTATAATTTCAACATTCTTAAATTGATAAGACAAAACATTATGTTCAACCAAGCTGCTCAAGAGCTGACCACTGTTCGCGATTTGCTGCGTTTCGCCGTCAGCCGTTTTAACGATGCCGGACTGTTTTTCGGACACGGAAGCGATAATGCCCATGACGAGGCAGCCTATCTGATTTTGCATACTTTGAACCTGCCTTTGGATACGTTGGAGCCTTATTTGGATGCCAAATTGTTGCAAAGTGAGAAGGAAGAGGTATTGTCCATTCTCGAACGCCGCGCAGTGGAGCATATTCCTGCCGCGTATCTGACGCATCAGGCATGGCAGGGCGAGTTTGATTTTTATGTTGATGAGCGCGTTATCGTGCCTCGTTCTTTCATTTACGAATTGCTGGGCGACGGTATCCGTCCTTGGATTGAACACGATGAGTTGGTACATCGAGCTTTGGATTTGTGTACCGGTAGCGGCTGTTTGGCCATTCAAATGGCGCATCACTATCCTGACGCACAAATCGATGCCGTTGATTTGAGCTTGGATGCGCTAGAAGTGGCCGCGATCAATATTGAAGATTATGGCTTAGAAGACCGCATCAGCTTGGTGCATACCGATTTGTTTGAAGGTCTGGATGATACCTACGACTTGATTGTTTCTAATCCGCCTTATGTCGATGCGGAATCTGTGGAGGCGTTACCTGATGAATACCTGCATGAGCCGGAATTGGCTTTGGGTAGTGGAGAAGATGGTTTGGATGCTACACGCCAAATCATTTTGCAGGCTGCGAAATATTTGAATCCGAAAGGTGTATTGTTGGTTGAAATCGGCCACAACCGCGAAGTATTGGAAGCGGCTTATCCGGAATTGCCGTTTACTTGGTTGGAAACCAGCGGTGGCGACGGGTTTGTATTCTTATTGACCCGTGAGCAATTGTTGGGTGAAGAATAAATTGTTTTAATGTAATTGAAACAGAGGCCGTCTGAAAAAAAATTCAGACGACCTCTGTTTTGTAATGTCTTTAATGTTTTAAGAAAATACAAATGCCTATGATATGTCGGCTGTGAAATCCAAGCAGGCTTTGAAACTATGGCTTATAATATTTGTCATAGTTTCTAATGTCAGTGGATTTTTATTACTGACTTTTTGTAGAACATATACTGCCAAACTCCATATTATGAATAATTATTTAAAATTAGGCCTGTTGGCTGCTGCTTTGTTCAGTATGCCCGTTGCCGCCTTTGCCCAGCAACATACCGTTTATTTCAATCAAAACGGTAAACTGACGGCGACCATGCCTTCGGTTGCTTATGTCCGCCAATACAAGATTGAGGCAGGCAAGGCGCAGGTGCAGGATTTTTACTATCCATCGATGAAAAAATATTCTGATCCTTACGAAGTACCTGCCAGTCAGATTAAGGTATTTGTGCCGGCGTTGGATAACGGTACGCTGACCCTGTGGCATTTCAACGGTCAGAAAAAGATGGTTGGCAGTTATCGCAACGGCAAACCGCATGGCGAATGGGTCAACTGGTATCCAAACGGCAAAAAATCTGCGGTAATGCCTTATCAAAATGGTCTGAGTGAAGGCGTGGGTTCCCGCTATTACCGAAATGGTGTGAAAGAAAGCGAAATCCAGTTTAAGCACGATAAAGCCAATGGTCATTGGAAACAATGGTATTCAGACGGCAGCCCGAAAACCGAAATGATGATGAGCAATGACAAACCAACGGAGATCATCAGTTGGGATGAAAATGGCCGCATCGTGTCTGAATTGAGTATTCGTAACGGCAAACGCAGCGGCATTATTTTGGATTGGTATGATGATGGTGCGAAGAAATCCGAGTTGGTGTATAAAGACGACCAGTTGGTGAAAAAAACCTTTTGGGATACAGACGGATACGTTCTCGAATAATTTTGACAATAAAAAACCGCAGGCTGATGGGCTTGCGGTTTTTTTATTACATACAGCCTTTGTTTTGGCATAGGGTAAATAACGGCGCGCCGCTTTCGCGGATTTTTTTGCCGCCGTCCAAGTCGGTAAACTCCAAAATAGCAGCTGTTTCGATTACTTCGCCGCCCAGTTTGCGGATCAGCTCGACACCTGCCAGCATTGTGCCGCCGGTTGCCACCAAATCATCTACCAATAAAACGCGTGCCCCCGGCTTGATGGCGTCGGTATGGATTTCTACCGTTGCTTCACCATATTCCAAAGCGTAACTTTGAGAAACCGTATCAAACGGCAGTTTGCCTTTTTTGCGGATGGGGACAAAGCCGACGTTCAGCTGATAGGCCAAAGCCGCGCCAATGATGAAGCCGCGCGCATCCAAGCCTGCCACGACATCAACTTTCTGCCCCATATAGCGGTAAACCAGTAAATCGACCAGCAGGCGGAAATATTCTGCGCTTTGCAAAACGGGAGTAATGTCATGAAACAAAATCCCTTTTTGCGGCCAGTTTTCAATTTTACGGATTTTGTCCGCCAAAGTTTCTACGCCCATTACTTCAGGATGAATCAACATCTCGACATTCCGAAATCAAAAAGTTTTTAACACGATATTGTAGCGGTCATATGCGGACTTGCCAAATTAATCGATACAATAGCCAAATTTTGCAACATGCCGTCTGAAATTTCGAGAAACATTGTGTTGTGTTATAATTTACAGGTACATACCATCGGCTGAACCACCATGCAAAATCATAAAAAAGGCAATATTTACATCATTTCTGCCGCTTCCGGCACAGGTAAAACGACCTTGGTGTCGCGCCTGTTGAAAAATCATGACGACATCCGTGTTTCTATTTCTCATACTACGCGCCAGCCGCGAGAGGGTGAGGTACATGGTGTGCATTACCACTTTGTTCCCAAAGAAGAATTTGAATCACTGATTGAGCAAAGAGCCTTTTTGGAACACGCCAATGTGTTCGGCAATTATTACGGCACCAGCATTGCCGGCGTAAATTCGCTGAGTGAAGAGGGCTATGACGTAATTTTGGAAATTGATGTGCAAGGTGCGGCGCAAGTGCGTAAATCGTTGCCTGAAGCCAGCAGTATTTTTATCCTGCCGCCTTCCTTTGAAGTTTTAGCGCAACGTTTGATCGGCCGTGGTACAGACAGCGAAGAAGTTATTCAAACACGCCTTTCAAAAGCCCGTCATGAGATTGAGCAATCCGTTTTGTTCGATTACGTCGTCGTGAATGACGATTTGGATCGTGCCGAAACCGATTTGTTCCACATTATTAAAGCAGGCCGTCTGAAAAAATCCTCTCAACAGGGATTTATCTCAAACCTGTTGGAAAATTCGTAAAAAACAGCGAAAATAACCGTTTATTTGAAACATAGAAAGAAAGCAAGCAAACATGGCCCGTATTACTACTGAAGATTGCACAGGTAAAATCCCTAACCACTTCGACCTTACCCTCGTTGCCGCCCGTCGCGCACGCCAATTAGAAAACGGCAATACGCCTTTGGTTGATGACATCCGCAACAACAAACCAACCGTTACCGCCCTGCGCGAAATCGCAGCCGGACAAATCGGAACCGAGCTGCTGACCCGCAACAAATAAACCAACCGGCAAACCGATAAAACCGTCGCGCGGACTGTATCGGTGCGATATAACAACCGATACAGTCTGACGGCTTAAAAATAGCCATAAAAGGCCGTCTGAAAATGCCAGCCCCACTGCCTACCGCCCCCTATGATCCGTTGACAGCAGAAGCGCGCGAGCTTCTGTTTCGCACCGCATCCTATCTCAATACCAATGAGCAGGCCGAGCTTGAAAGAGCCGTTGCCTACGCTTTCCATGCCCATGACGGACAAACCCGTAAAAGCGGCGAACCCTACATCACCCATCCCCTTGCTGTTGCCACGCAGCTTGCGATTTGGCACATGGATGCTCAAGGCCTCTGCGCAGGCGTTATGCACGATGTATTGGAAGATACGGGTGTAACCAAAGTCGAAATGGCGGCAGAATTCGGCGATACCATTGCTGAAATGGTAGACGGCCTCTCCAAGCTGGAAAAACTCAAATTTGAAGATCATGCCGAGCATCAGGCGGAAAGTTTCCGCAAACTTATCCTCGCCATGACCAAAGACGTGCGCGTCATCGTCGTCAAACTTGCCGACCGATTGCACAATATGCGTACCCTTGGCTCTATGCGTCCGGAAAAACGCCGCCGCATCGCCAAAGAAACCCTCGAAATCTATGCTCAAATCGCCAACCGCATTGGCCTGAACAATGCGTATCAAGAACTTCAAGACTTATCGTTCCAAAATCTCCACCCAAGACGCTACGAAACCCTGAAAAAAGCCATGAACAACAGCCGCAAAAATCGCCGCGATGTTGTCGGCAAAGTGTTGCGTGCATTCAGTCAGCGTTTGGTCGGTGTCAATATTGAAGCCAAAATCAAAGGCCGCGAGAAAAACTTATACAGCATCCATCAAAAAATGCTGGCTAAAAAGCTGCGTTTTGCCGAAGTGATGGATATTTACGGCTTTCGGGTCATCGTCAACAGCATTCCTGCCTGTTATGCCGCATTGGGTGCATTGCATAATTTATACCACCCCAAGCCCGGCCGTTTTAAAGACTATATCGCCATTCCGAAAAGCAACGGCTACCAAAGCCTGCACACGACCTTGGTCGGCCCTTACGGTTTGCCGATCGAAGTGCAAATCCGTACGCGTGAAATGGATGCTGTGGCTGAGGGCGGTATTGCCGGTCATTGGATTTACAAATCCGGTGAAAATACTCCGGACCAAGCCGTCCTCCATATGAACCGATGGATGAAAAATATTCTTGACCTGCAAGCCAGCAGCTCAAATGCCATCGAGTTTCTAGAGCATGTCAAAGTCGATTTGTTCCCCAACGAAGTCTATATCGTTACCCCGAAGGGCGATATCCTTACCTTGCCGAAAGGTGCGACACCGATTGACTTTGCCTATGCAGTTCACACCAATATCGGTCATAAAACCGTTGCCGCGCGTATCAATAACGTCATGATGCCGTTGCGCACCAAGCTGAAAACCGGCGATACGGTAGAAATCATTACTTCCGAGCATGCCAAGCCTAATGTGGCATGGTTGAACTTTACCGTTTCCAGCCGTGCGCGCAGTGCCATCCGCCAATACATTAAAAATCTGAATCGTCACGATGCCGTTGTTTTGGGTGAGAACCTGCTGCAAAAAGCTTTATCCAGCCTGTTGCCTAAAGATATCCTGCTTTCAGACGACCTCAAAGAAAAATACCTTGCCGATTTGAATACCAAACAAACCTCGTTTGAAGAGATTCTCTACAATGTCGGTATGGGACATACTTTGCCGGTACACGTTGCCATGCACATTGCCGAGTTGGCAGGCCAACATTTTGGCAGCACGGTCAAACTCAGTCCGATCAAAGTCAACGATCAGGAAACCGGCCGGATTCATTTTGCCGAATGTTGCCATCCGATTCCCGGCGATGCAATCCGCGCCTTATTGGTCAAAGACAAGGGTATGATTATCCACCGTGATACCTGTCAAACTTTGGTCAAAGCCGATCCGGAAGAGCAACTGGATGCGGGCTGGGACAGTTTGCGCAATCAAACGTATCGCACCATCCTCAACGTCAAATCCGAAGATGCGCATGGTTTGTTGGCATCAATGGCGCAAGCGATTTCCAATTCCGGTGCGGATATCGAATCTGTCGATACGCCAACCAAAGCGCAAGCAGGAACGGAAGGTTTTGTGGAATTTAAATTCACAATTAAAGTCAAGGACTTGGAACAGGTTAATCAGATTGTTCATGAGATGCATGCCAATCCGAATATCCGCAAAGTAATCCGAGGATAATTGTGAACAGCATGATAAGAAAAGGCCGTCTGAAAGTGTGTTCAGACGGCCTTTTGAGTATGTACGAACAAACTTCTTTCGGTTTGTTTTGAAGAAAAATAATGCTTCAGGTTGGATTTAACTTAACCAAAAACGGAAAACCAA
Organism: Neisseria sp. HMSC061H08; assembly: GCF_001836795.1. NCBI lineage: Bacteria > Pseudomonadati > Pseudomonadota > Betaproteobacteria > Neisseriales > Neisseriaceae > Neisseria > Neisseria sp. HMSC061H08. Next base: position 169,393 of record NZ_KV830575.1, read on the forward strand.
GAAGAAAACCAAGACCAAAACGCCGGCCCAAACCAGCAACATGAATCCGGCCACTGCCTGACCCAAGCGGTAAACAGGGTTTTTGCGTTCGTCTTCGAGTAGGGGGGTGGATGTATCGTGTGGTTTGTCGGACATGATGAAGCTCTGATTAGATTATTGAATGAAAGCGTAAGGGTACGCCGATAGCCGTAAAGATTCAAGTAGGAATGATTATTGATAGAAGTCTTCTTCTTTATTCCATGCGGTTTTTAAGGCCGTCTGAATGGTGTCTGCACCAAAGCCGCGATACGCAAGGAAACGCGCTTGTTTTTGTTTTTCTTTCAAATCTTCAGCTTCTTGCTTGAATTTTTTACGCAAAACAGAAATGGCGGTTTGCAGCTCGTCCTCCCTGTCGGGTAAGAATTCCCGACAGTCGTCTGCATCGATACCTTGTTGCGCCAAGGCTTGTTTGAGGCGGAGCGTGCCGTAACGGTTACTCTTGCTGTGAATATAGGCTTCTGCATAACGCTGGTCGGATTGCCAATTTCGCTCGGCGAATTCGTCCAAAACCTTTTCCAATTCTTCTTCGCTTTCAGCGTGCGAAGCCAGTTTGCGTTTCAAGCCGACACGGCTGACTTCCTGACGAGAAAGAATATCCAAGGCGCGGGCGCGTAAGGTTTTGGGAGGTTTCATGGGGATATGGAAGGGGATGGATTTAACTACATTGAATTACATTTCAGAGGGCCTGATTGGGTGAAGGCACCGAAAAGGCCGTCTGAAAATAAAGCCGAATTATTCTTCGTCTTTGTTTTTTTGCGGTTGCAGATTTTCGTAGATTTCAGGCAGGGCACGAATCAATAAATCAGGTTTGGTCGCTTTGTCTTGAGAGAGCAAGGTCATGTCGCCGTAGCCGAATGTTACGCCGACGCTAAAGCAACCGGCCGCTTTGGCGGCAATAATGTCATTTTTAGAGTCGCCCACCATCAGCATATTGGCAACATCGATGCCCAAAACTTCGGCCGCATGTTGAAGCGGCAATGGGCTGGGTTTTTTCTCAGTCAGGCTGTCGCCGCCGAGAACCAAGCTGAAGTAGCCGTCGAGATTAAGCTGTTTCAGCAATTCAGCAGCCAGAATTTCATTTTTGTTGGTAATGACAACCAATGGAATACCCAAGGACTTGAGCAGGCCGAGACCGGCTTCGGTTTCAGGGTAGGGGCGGGTAAAGTCGCTCAAGTGCTCGCGATAATATTTCATAAAGAACACAAAGCCTTTTTCCCAGATTTCAGGATCGGCTTCTTTTTCACGATCATGGGTAATGACGCGATGAACCAGCTTGCTGATGCCGTCGCCGACATAACTTTCAACCGTTTGGGTAGGTAAAACAGGTAAACCCAAGTATGCACACATGGCTTGGGCTGCTGCGGCCAAATCGGGAACGGAATCACATAAGGTACCGTCCAAATCAAAGGCAACGGCTTGAACGTGTTCTAAAGCAGCAGTGGTCATTGAGTAGCTTTCTGTCATATTATTTAAGCGCTTATTTTAACATTGTTTGCCTGATTTGCCGATGTTTTGCTGATTCTTTAAAGGGATATTTGTTTAAATTGTTAACAATTTTTGCTGGTGTAAGGCCGTCAGTCTGTTGGTAATGTAGAAAGGATTTTGTCAACAAAAAGGGCGGTTTGGTAGGTATTAAAAAACAAAGGGTTTGTGTGCTTTTTTGAATGGTTTGATGAGCATTTATAGTAGGCCGTCTGAAAAATTTCCGGCTAGTGTGCCGATATTTTCAGACGGCCTCAAACTAAATTTATATATAAATGAATAGATTTGCTTTTTATCGACTACACGCTATTACATTTTTGTCCGTTTTTGTATATAGTAACGTGTGTGGCTCTCGTCTAATCATATGTATGAAAAGGAAAAATACATGTCCGCATCTGCTGTAAAAGAAACGCTGAATCCGTTTGAAATTGCGCAAAAACAAGTGAAAACTGCCTGCGACCGTCTGAATGCCGACCCAGCAGTATTTGAAATCTTGAAAAAGCCGCAACGTGTTTTGGAAGTCAACTTCCCTGTCAAACTCGACAACGGTACAGTAGAAAACTTCACCGGCTACCGTTCACAACACAATAATGCCGTCGGCCCTTACAAAGGCGGCGTGCGTTTCCATCCTCATGTGAATATGGACGAGGTTAAAGCCCTGTCTATCTGGATGACCATCAAATGCTGCGTAGCTGGTATTCCTTACGGCGGCGGTAAAGGCGGTATTACTTTGGATCCGCGTAACTATTCCGAAGCGGAATTGGAACGCATTGCCCGCGCTTATTCCGAAGCCATTTCTCCGCTGATCGGCGAGAAAATCGATATCCCTGCCCCTGATGTGAACACCAACGGCAAAATCATGTCTTGGATGGTTGATGCCTATGAAAATGTAGTGAAACATTCTGCACCGGGCGTGTTCACCGGCAAACCGGTTGAATTTGGCGGCTCCTTGGCGCGTACCGAAGCCACCGGTTACGGCGTAAACTTCGCCGCCGTCCAAGCTTTGGAAAAACTGGGCAAAGACGTGAAGGGTGCTACTTACGCCATTCAAGGTTTCGGTAACGTGGGCTATCACACCGGTTACTATGCACACAAAGCCGGTGCGAAAATCGTTGCCGTATCTACTGTTGACGTTGCCATCTACAACGAAAACGGCTTGGATATGGAAGCAATCATCAAAGAATTCCAAACCAAAGGTTTCATCACCAACGAAGCCGGCTACGGCAAAGAAATCAGCAATGCCGAACTTTTGGCTTTGGAAGTGGACGTACTCGCCCCTTGCGCGCTGGAAAACCAACTGACTTCTGAAAACGCCGGTAAAGTCCGCGCGAAAATCGTGGTTGAAGGTGCAAACGGTCCGACTACTCCTGAAGCCGACGTTATCCTGCGTCAAAACGGCGTATTGGTTGTTCCTGATATTTTGGCAAACTGCGGCGGTGTGGTTGTATCCTATTTTGAATGGGTACAAAACCTGCAAGGCTACTACTGGGAGTTTGACGAAGTTCAAGAGAAAGAAACCGTTGTTCTGCGCCGTGCGTTCCGCGATATTTGGAACTTGGCTCAAGAATACGATGTTGACCTGCGTACCGCTTCTTACATGATGAGTATCCGTCGTGTTGAAAAAGCAATGAAACTGCGCGGTTGGTATTAATCGGTTGACCGATAGCTAAGACAAGGCCGTCTGAAACTTGTTTTCAGACGGCCTTGATGTTTTTGATAAGAGCCTTTACAAATTTTTATCCACCTTGATTCCATTTCATTCAAACTCAGCTATAATCCCCTTTTTTGACCTTTCCGGAAAAGACATAATCATGAACAAAACTTTCAAATTCAGCGCATTGGCTTTGTCTGCTTTGTTGGCACTGACTGCTTGCAACCAAAAAGACACTGCCGCTAAAGATGCCCCTGCTGCTTCCGCAGCTTCAAATGCGACTGCAGATGCTTCTGCCATCGGTTCTACTGCCCAACAAGCCAGCTACGCAATGGGTGTGGACATCGGCCGTTCATTGAAACAAATGAAAGACCAAGGTACGGAAATCGATTTGAAAGTCTTCACCGAAGCCATGGAGGCCATGTTTGAAGGTAAAGAAGTTAAAATGACTGAAGCTCAAGCTCAGGAAGTGATGATGAAATTCCTGCAAGAGCAACAAGAAAAAGCGGCTGCCAAACGTGCTGAAGATGCCAAAGTAAACTTGGAAAAAGGCGAAGCGTTCTTAAAAGAAAACGCGACTAAAGAAGGCGTGAAAACCAGCGCTTCCGGTCTGCAATACAAAATCACCAAAGAAGGCGAAGGTAAAAAACCAACTAAAGACGACATGGTTACCGTTGAATACGAAGGCCGTCTGATTGATGGTACCGTATTTGACAGCAGCAAAGCCAACGGCGGCCCAGTCAGCTTCCCTGTAAGCCAAGTGATTCCAGGTTGGACTGAAGGTATCCAACTCTTGAAAGAAGGCGGCGAAGCAACATTCTATATCCCGGCTAAATTGGCTTACCGCGAAGTGGGCGCCGGCGATAAAATCGGCCCGAACGCTACTTTGGTATTCGACGTGAAACTGGTTAAAGTCGGCGCTCCTGATGCTGCTGCACAACAACCAGTACAAGTTGACGTACAAAAAGTTCAATAATCCGAATCAAGGCTTACGCCCTTAAACAACGGATAATAGGCCGTCTGAAAAAATTCCGTTTCAGACGGCCTTTGTTCCAAACCAACAAGGAATTATGATGAAAAACATCGTCATCCTTATTTCCGGACGCGGCAGCAATATGCAGGCGATTGTGAATGCCGATATTCTTGATGCCAACATTGCAGCCGTATTGAGTAACAACGAGACCGCAGCCGGATTGGCATGGGCGGCAGAGCGCGGTATAGCCACCGACAGTTTAAACCATAAAAACTTCGACTCGCGTCTGGCATTTGATCAGGCCATGATGGAAAAAATCGATGCCTATCAGCCGGATTTGGTGGTGTTGGCGGGTTTTATGCGCATTTTGACTCCCGAATTCTGCGCCCATTATGAAAACCGCCTGATCAATATCCATCCGTCCATCCTGCCTTCCTTTACCGGTTTGCATACCCATGAGCGCGCATTGGAAGCAGGTTGCCGAGTGGCAGGCTGCACCATCCATTTCGTAACCCCTGAGCTGGATTGCGGCCCGATTATTTCGCAAGGCATTGTGCCTATTTTGGACGGCGATACTGCCGACGACGTTGCCGCACGCGTGCTGACGGTTGAACACCAGCTGTTTCCGCAAGCCGTTGCCGATTTTGTTGCAGGCCGTCTGAAAATCGAAGGCAACCGCGTTTTGAATGCACAACACAATGCCGCCGGTCAAAGCCTGCTGGCTTGATTGAAACACCATACACACAAGGAAAACATCATGAATCCGATTAAAACAACCTTGCTGACACTTTCCCTGTTCACAGCCTCCGTCGGCGCGCAAGCCGCTGAATTGCCGCAATCTGCCGTTTTACAATACTCAGGCAGCTACGGTATTCCTGCGACCATGACCTTTACACGCAGCGGCAACCAATACAAAATCGTCTCTACCATCAAAGTACCGCTTTACAATATCCGCTTTGAATCCGGCGGCAGCATCAACGGCACGACCCTGCATCCGTCTTACTACAAAGATGTACGCGGCGGTAAATTGTATGCCGAGGCCAAATTCTCCGGCGGCAACATCACTTACGGCAAAGCAGGTGATTTGAAAACCGAAAAATCCGGCCCAGCCATGGACTTGTTCACTTTGGCATGGCAACTGGCCGCCAATGACGTGCGCCTGCCGTCAGGTTTGAAAATTACCAACGGTAAAAAACTGTACACCGTCGGCAGCATGAACAAAATCGGCAGCGAAAGCTATAAACTGAACGGCGGTACAACGCCTGTAAGCAAATATCGCGTCCGCCGCGGTGACGATACCGTTACTTACTCGTTTGCTTCCGATATCGACAATATCCCTGCGCAAATCAGCTATACCGATGATGGTAAAACCTACAACCTGAAACTGACTTCCGTCAAAATCAACGGTAAAGTAGTGAAACCGTAATCTTTATTTGCTCAAACAAGAAGGCCGTCTGAAAAGTTTTCAGACGGCCTTCTTATCTTTACAGCAACACAATATCGTATTGTTCCTGCGTGTAGGCGGTTTCGACTGCCAGTGAAATCGGCTTGCCGATAAAGTCTATCAACATTGCCAGCGATTGTGATTCTTCGTCTAGGAACAAGTCGATGACATTCGGAGCGGCCAAAATGCGGAAGGCTTGGACATCGTAGCGGCGCGCTTCGCGGACGATTTCGCGTTGGATTTCGTAGCACACGGTTTGCGGCGTTTTCAGACGGCCCCGGCCTTGGCAGGAAGGGCAGGGTTCGCAGAGGATTTGGCTTAAGTTTTCACGCGAACGTTTGCGGGTCAGTTCGACAAGGCCCAAACTGGTAAAGCCGTTGAGGGTGACGCGGGTGCGGTCGAAACTGAGGGCTTTGGCAAGCTCTTGCAGGACGGCTTCGCGGTGGATTTCCTGCGCCATATCGATGAAGTCGATGATGATGATGCCGCCGAGATTGCGCAGGCGAAGTTCGCGGGCGATGGTGTGGCAGGCTTCGAGGTTGGTGCGGAAGATGGTTTCATCAAAATTGCGCGCGCCGACAAAGCCGCCGGTGTTGACATCGATGGTGGTCATGGCTTCGGTGGACTCGATGATGAGGTAGCTGCCGAAGTTGAGGTTGACGCGCGGTTGCAGGGCGCGGGCGATTTCCTGCTCGATGTTGTGGGTTTCAAATAGGGGGCGTTCGCCTTTGAACAGTTCGATTCTGCCCAATGCACCTTGAACGTATTGTTCGGCAAACTGGGTCATGCGGCGGTGGTTTTCAGTGGAGTCGACCAGGATTTTGTGCGTATCGAGGCTGAACATATCGCGCAAAACGCGCAGGCTCAAAGGCAAATCTTGATAGAGCAGGGTTTCGGGCGGCTGGATTTTTGCTTGTTTTTGAATGTGTTCCCACACTTTGGTCAGATAGTTGATGTCTGATTGCAGTTGCTCATCGGAGGCGTTTTCAGCGTTGGTGCGGATGATGTAGCCGTGGCAGGCGTTTTCGGGCAGCAGATTGTTGAGGCGCTCCCTCAAACTGCTGCGTTCGGCATCGTCTTCAATGCGTTGGGAAATGCCGATGTGGTCTTCTTGCGGAAGATGGACGAGGAAACGGCCGGCCAGTGAGATTTGGGTGGATAGGCGCGCGCCTTTGGTATTGATGGGGTCTTTGATGACCTGAACCAAGACAGACTGGCCTTCAAAGAGCATGTGTTCGATGCGTTGGGTTTCGTCCGGATTGCGGCGTTGTTCGAGGACGTCGACGATATGCAGAAATGCGGCGCGTTCCAATCCGATATCGATGAACGCGCTTTGCATGCCGGGGAGGACACGTTTGACGACGCCCAAATAAATATTGCCGACCAAGCTGTGGCCGCTGTTGCGCTCGATGTGCAGCTCGCAGATATTGTTCTCTTCCAAAACGGCCACACGCGTTTCTTGCGGCGTGATGTTGACGAGGACGGTTTCGGACGGACGCACGGCGTCCTTGGGGATGGGAATTCCTGAAAGCATGGGGATACCTGATTTTGAATAGAAAAACTTTTGCGATGTGTCCTTCTCCAAAAAACAAATGGCAAAAGTCATTCTGCGAAAGCGCTTATCATACTTTAATTATGGTTTTTCCGCATCTGCACAAATGTTTATGGCCAAGAGGCCGTCTGAATGTTTTTTACAACCGTACGGCGGGAACACTTGTAAAATAACGCTTATGCCCATATAGTCATGAACATTGGTATTTTGGAAGAAATCATGCAAACCGTTACTGTTTATACCGGTCCATATTGCCCGTACTGCACCATGGCGAAAAGGCTGTTGCAGGCGGTGGGTGTGAAAGAAATCAACGAAATCCGCATCGACGGCAATCCGGAAGTTTTTGCCGAAATGCAGCAGCTTTCCGGCCAGCGCAGCGTGCCGCAGATTTTTATCGGCGATACCCATGTCGGTGGCTTTACCGATTTGTACCGCTTGCAGCAGGAAGGCAAGTTGGACGAATTACTGAATCCTTAACCCTTAACTTAGGAAAATAAAATGAGCGAAGAATTGCAACCCGTATTCAGCGTTGAGCGTCTGTATGTAAAAGACTTGTCTTTGGAAGTGCCTCATGCACCACAAATCTTCTTGGAACAAGGCGAGCCTGAAGTCGATATGCGCGTTTCTACCGGCAACACCAAACTGGAAGACGGCTTCTACAGCGTTGACGTTACCGTTACCGTGACTGCCAAACTGAACGAAGAGCGCACCATGTTCTTGAACGAAGTTACCCAAAGCGGCATCTTCCGTCTGGAAAACATTCCTGAAGAAGACGTACAACTGCTGCTGGGCGTTGCTTGTCCAAACATCCTGTTCCCTTACGCACGCGAAGCCATTTCCAACAGCGTAACCCGCGCCGGCTTCCCACCTGTATTACTCGCTCCGATCAACTTCGAAGCAATCTACCAACAACAACAGGAAGCTAACGCTTAATCGCGTTATACCTAAATTGAGGCCGTCTGAAACATTGCGTTCAGACGGCCTTTTTTTATCTAAAAATCAGGACATAAGAAAAAATCTATAACAAAAAGTTCATATATTAATGCAATAAGTATATAATGATATCGTTTATCATTACGATCTAATTTTAAATTTTATAGGTTATATACCATTTAAAATCAATAAATTGTAATTTTTATCTAGCAGATAAATAGATTCTATTAATTAAGGAAATAGTTGTGAAACCTGATTTTCAAATGAAAACAATTTGTTTGTTATTAGTGCTGCCTTGCCAAACTGTTTTTGCAGATACGGGACATCAAGAAGTGGAACATGTAGACATGGATACGGTCAAGGTCAGTGGTAAACGGCAGGCACAAAGGAATACCGAGCGCAGTCAGTCTTATACAATCGGAACGATGGCAACGGCGACTGGGTTGCGTATTTCAGGCAAGGATACGCCGCAGTCGGTGAGCGTAATGACACGTCGGCAGCTAGATGATAAAGCAATATATTCTTTAGAAGATGCAATGAAAAACACTACGGGAATCAACGTGGTTCGGGATTCGGGCCTGCAAACTCGTTTTTTGTCTCGTGGTTTCTATGTTGATCAGATTGGTGAAGACGGTATTACCACTAATGTGTCTGGACGTTCGGGCTATACGGCAAAAATCGATGTCTCACCCAGTACAGACCTGGCTGTTTATGATCATATTGAGGTTGTCAGAGGTGCAACCGGTCTTACTCAGTCCAATTCTGAACCGGGTGGAACCATTAATTTAATCCGTAAGCGGCCAACAGCTCTGTTTAAGAATACAGGTGAAATCAGCACTGACCATAGGGGCAGCAAGCGTTTGGCCTTGGATGTATCTGGAAGCTTGAATAATGAACATACGGTACGCGGTAGGCTGGTTGGTGTTCATGAGGACCACCGCTCTTTTAAAGAGGGTGTATGGAACAAGAAAGACATGGTTTATGGTGTGATTGATACGGATTTGAGTGATAACAGTATGCTGACTTTGGGGGGTACTTATCAGAAAAATAAAGATATTCCCGATTTTGCCGGCGTGATTTTACCTTGTGAGGATCAAAAAACTGCGGCCTTCAGCTCCAGTCCGGCCTGTAACAATCCTTTGAAATTGCCACGTAATACTTATTTGGGTGAAACCTCATGGTCACGCCTGAATGCTGATAAATACAATATTTTTTCCGGTTTCAAACATGTCTTTGACAATGGATGGCAACTCAATGCCGAAATTTCTTATACGCGTAATGATTCAGATGCCAAAGTCGGACAATTTTTTCTGAAAAACGAACACGCGGCAGGGATTTCAGCATCTGCGGCAACGGGTTTCTTAACCGAGAAGGGAGAGGTTATCCCTTTTGAGCCTAAAGACAAGGCGTTGGCAAAATTAAAAGAATATCGTGATGGCGTCACGAAAACATATGAAGAGAAAAAAGCAGATTACGTTGCCCATCGTTTCGATGCATCTGCTTTTGAACAATATCGCTCCCAAAGGGCGGCAGCACGTCGGGCAGGTTTTGATCAATGTATGCAGGACATTGGTTTGGATTTTCTGTGCAACGACTGGCAGGATCCGGGTGTAGAAGTAGATAAAAAAGAGTTTGTTGATAAGGAGCTTGCAAAGCAAGGCATTATTAACAATGCAGAAGGTTTGTTTCCCAACCGTCTATACGACTCAGCATACAATCTTCGCCACACATACAACCGCCGTTACAACTTCATGCCGTTGCACTATACCAAACACGATGTGCAATGGGGCTTTAAGCTAGATCTGACAGGTAACTACCGCCTGCTTGGGCGTGAACATGATTTCTTTGTCGGCTATGCGTATAACAATGAAAAAATTCGTTCTGCTTATACGGAAATATATCAAAACCGTTATTTTGTCCGTCCTCAAGGTTATGCAGGTGCAGGCAGTTGCGGCATTCATCCCGATGGTCCGGAGCGTAATCCTTTAGAAAAAGGCATTGTCGAACCAGATTGGCATATTTATAACGAAAAAGGTAATAACAAGATCTATGTGCCGGAATGCAGTGGCGCGCATGTTACCAAATATACTCCCCGTTTGGATGCGGAGGGCAAGCCTGTCTGGACAGTCAACGACAATGGTGAGCGCGTAATGGTGCAAGATCCTGTTTACGAATTGGATGCAAATGGAAACAAAATACAGGAGCGGGATGAAGAGGGAAATTTGAAATGGGCAAACCAATATCTGAAAACGCCGCTGTGGAAAACTGTTCAGGTTGCAGATGATCATGTTCCGGCGTTATACAATTATTCGAAATACCTTAACACGAATAAAACACATTCTTTGACTGTCAGTACCCGCTTTAATGCAACCAACCGTCTGCATCTCTTGGGCGGTATGCACTATACGCGCTATGAAACCACACAAGCCAAAGAAATGCCTGTACGCTATGGCCAGCCTGCTACGGCATTTCAAACTGAGAGCAGTAACAAAATCGACAAAGAACACTACACCTCAAAAATGCAAAGTCATAGGTTCACGCCATATGCAGGCATTACCTACGACCTGACACCGCAACAAAGCTTGTATGCCAGCTATACTAAGATTTTTAAACAACAGGATAACGTTGATGTAACCAGCAAATCCGTTCTTCCACCACTCATCGGGACTAACTATGAAATAGGTTGGAAAGGGTCGTTCTTGCAAGGCCGTCTGAATGCTTCGCTTGCCTTATTTGTTTTACAGCAGAAAAACCGAACCGTTGTCGATTTCGGATTTGTTCCCGATACTAGTCGTAACGGAGGTTCATTCCAAACCATCGCCAAACCTGTGGGTAAGGTTAAGAGCAGCGGTGCAGAACTTGAATTGGCTGGCGAATTGTCGGAAAACTGGCGTATTTTTGTTGGCTACACATATAACAAAAGTAAGTATAAAAATGCTGCAGAAGTCAATGCGGAGCGGTTGGAGAAAAACACGACTGCCGACCCATATAACTTCAGTAACTTCACGCCGGTACATATGTTCCGCCTCGGTACAAGCTACCGCTTGCCTCAAACTAAGTTGACCTTGGGTGGTGGAATATCCGCGCAAAGTCGCACAAGTAGCCTTTACAATATTCGCCAAGGAGGCTACGGACTTATAGATGGCTTTGTTCAATATGACTTTCACAAACACGGCAGAATCAGCCTGATCGGAACGAACCTGGCTGACAGGACGTATTTTGAAAACAACTACAACCGTACGCGAGGTCAAAACAATTTCTATGGCGAACCGCGGACAGTCAAATTGAAATTGGATTGGCATTTCTAGAGCGAATGGATCATTATTTGGTATGTGAACATTATTGGCCAAATTCCTGATAAAAGTATGGATTGAACATCCTTCTTTTTTGAAAGCTGTTTTCTAACAATGGCTGAAGTTGATTCGATAGCCGGCGTATTTTCAAATATTCATTTGTTTCAAGTATTCAGCTTTGAAGGCCGTCTGAAACATTGCGTTCAGACGGCCT